>JAZLLX010000128.1:0-2553 GCA_045598345.1 Acidaminococcaceae bacterium
GTAACGGATATTGCCTTCATAGTAGGTGTTGTTGCTGAGTTTGTGCCGTGCCATAATGCCCACGCCTTTATTTTCGGAATTGCCGTCACCGTGTACATCGCCGTTGTAGGTGTCAAAGTCCCCTTTGCCGTATTCAAAGAACAGGCCGTAAGTGGTGGCAGAGCCGTCTTTCCATTCCTTTGTCTTGCCCGCACCTACAAGCACGCCCCAGCCGTCCACGTCCACATGGCTTCCGGTTTTGTATTTGCTGCTGCCCGCTGTGAATGCGCCGAAAGTATTTGTAAATCCGCCGGCAGTTTCTGCAACCAAACTCTTCATGCCCTCGCCACTTGCCAAGTCCGCACTGGCATTAACAATTACTGCTGCGGCAGCCACACCTTCAACGGGTGATTTCTGCTCATCTTCACTGCCTTTGGGGGGTTCAGGTTCTTTTTGTTCAAAGTCACGTAACAGAGTTAAAATAACATTTTTTGCATTGGCACCACTTCCGTCAGTAGTAGAAACTTCACCGGCACCGTCAAGCACCTCATTGCCGGTAAAAGTACCGAGTTGATTATTATCAATTTGTATCAAGGTAATAACATCCCCTGCTTTAAGTTTTACCCCGGGAGTGGCATAAACATTGACTGTTACTTCAGCATTATTGGGATCCATTGAAGTCTGAAACATACTAATACTCAACATAGTTTCTCCCGCTTGAATGTCTGCCGGCAATGTAAAGTTTATTTTTTGAAAAAAGGCAACCCCTTGTATCTTATTGCCTATCCTCGTTTGCAAATCCAACAGATTTCCCAACGATGATCCGGCATTACACAGTCCACCACCAAAAGCACTACCGGCATCAAATGTACCTCCATAGACATGTACTATATTATTGTTTGCAGAATCTTTGCCATAGCCAGCGAACAACTTACTGCCAGTGAAATGCCCATCATAGACAAACAATTCATTCCCTTCAACAGTACTACCACTACCACTTTCAGCCATACCGGCAATAATTTCAGCATCATCTTCAAATTCTCCGCCGTGAATGTATAGTTTATTATAATTAGCAACTGAATCAGCACCTTTAGCCATACCTGCGTATACTTCCGCATCCTCAATAATTGTTCCTCCGTAAATATGCACCTCATTATTGTTTGCAACAGAATTAGACCCTTCGGCTTTTCCTCCATAAATATCTTTATATCTGCCACTGTATATTTCTACATAGTTATAGTTGGCTTTACCATAACCTGTACCAGCATATGAGTCACCATTTCCTCCCCAAACGGTCATTTCAACATTACTGCCCAAATTTACATTCTTTACTACAACAGAATTGTATTGGACGACAGCATTATTAGCATTAGCTACACCTCCGGCAAGCAAGTACTTTGCATTATCTGTAAAAGTAGCACCATCTACAATAACCCTGTTGCCATCTGACAAAGAAGTCCCACCCACATAACAGGAAGCTTCTTTTAATTCGTAATTTTCTTTTAATACCTTTTTACCTGCAACAATTAAAGCTTTTTTATCAGGATCTGAACTGCTAAATGTACCACCATTAATTTCTATTACATTGTTGCTTACTTTTGATGCATTTTCGTCACCTGAACTTTTTACATATCCAGCAACAATTTCAGGCATTTCATTGCCACTCAAATGAAAATTGAATGTACCGCTTTTAATTTCTATTTTATTTCCCGTTACATCACTTGCAGCAGGAGTATCTGAATTTAAATTAAGCATACCGGCGGCAATACAACTTTTACCTTTCAAATTAAATGTGCCGCCATCAATACTTATAATATTCCCGCTAACCTTCCCATTCACACTAAAACCACCATAAATCTTAACAGATGTATCTAGCGAAGTTCCATCACAACTGAATGTACCGCCATGTATGTTAATTTGATTGCTCGTTGCGTCAGCCGGTGCAGCACCACCATAAATCTCTAACCCATTGTTATAAAAGTTGCCGCTATTAATAGTCAATACATTCCCCGTTACATTACCGTTAAAGCTAAAAGCCGTGTAAAACCCTTTAACATTAGCAAAATCATAATTAGTACCAGCAGGAGAAGTGGGATAAGAACCAGTTCCGTCCAAAATAAGATTTGCCCCTGTTGCACAAGGATTAACAAAACCATTATCACCATTCCCTGGAGCATACGCACTTGCCCATGTAGCAGGAGCAGTACCAGTACCGTACCAATAAGCAACACTAGGTGAAGTTGCAAACGCACCATTCATGCACAGCATACCGCCAGCCAACACCGTCAGCATAACTTTCTTTTTCAAATTGATTTTCATTTCTAAACCCTCCTTAAAAAATTTAATTTATCAATTCAACAAAGACCAAAGACCAATTATGGTCAATTTTCGCTTTGCGAAAATCTTTAATTATAATCACAGGAGCATCTGCTCAATGCTGACCCTCGTCCGCCCCTAAAGGGGCGGGGAACCGTCTAAAGGAACACAGAAGGACGGTGGTGGGGTGAGCAATTAGGTTGTCACTTGAATTAGAAGTAACGACTAAACCGAACTTTTCCCCACACCCCCTCTTGT
>JAZLLX010000129.1:0-9407 GCA_045598345.1 Acidaminococcaceae bacterium
TACAGAGAACGGCATACGGTTTTAAGAACATAAACAATCTGTTTGCAATGATAATGTTGCAATGTGGAAACTATGATATAACGTTGCCAGGCAGATAATTTCAGATGTTTTTACCCACACATTCTGATGATGAGCCAAAAATTGGACATATTTTTAATGTAATTTATAAAAAAATCTTTGGTAGTGAAAACTTGATTTTTATTACTTTTTTTGTAATCAGTAGGTTGCGGGTTCAAGTCCTGTGCCTAGCTCCATTTTTTTTTGCAAAAGGGGATTATTATGGAAGTGCGGATAGAAGAATCGTGGCGAAACATACTTCAACCACAATTTGACAGTCCCTATTTTGAAACGCTGGCGAATTATGTGCGTCAGGCATATCAAAATAGTATTGTTTATCCGCCTGCGGGAAGAATTTTTGAGGCGTTTAACCGTACCCCTTTTGACAAAGTCAAAGTTGTAATACTTGGCCAAGACCCGTATCACGAACCGGGACAGGCACACGGACTTTCCTTTTCGGTGAAACCGGGTGTGCAAGTACCGCCGTCATTGGTAAATATCTATCGGGAATTGAGCGAAGAATATCAAGTAAATTATTTGGTACGCAATGGGGATTTGTCCCACTGGGCAGATCAAGGCGTGTTGTTGCTCAATGCCACACTCACGGTACAGGAGGGGCGTGCCTGCAGTCATCAGGGAAAGGGTTGGGAAACTTTTACGGATGCAGTTATCAAAAGCATCTCGCAGGAAAGGGAACATGTGGTTTTCCTACTATGGGGCAATTATGCCCGTCAGAAAAAAACACTGATAGACAGCACCAAACATTTGGTGTTGGAAGCGCCGCATCCATCCCCATTGTCAGCGTTTAGAGGATTCATTGGCTGCGGGCATTTCAAAAAGACAAATGAGTATCTTCAACAATATGGAATTACACCGATAAAGTGGTAAGATTTTCAAATTGTAGCAAAACTAAAATAAATTGTTGACAAATTAGAAGTAAATCATTATAATATGTTGCGTATCCTTTGAGGGACACATACTCCCCGATAGCTCAGTCGGTAGAGCACCTGACTGTTAATCAGGCTGTCGCTGGTTCGAGCCCGGCTCGGGGAGCCACACGGGCGCTTAGCTCAGCTGGGAGAGCACCTGCCCTACAAGCAGGGTGTCAGCGGTTCGATCCCGTTAGCGCCCACCACAAAAACTCTTAATCTTGCAAAAGGTTGAGAGTTTTTTCTTATCTAATTGGCAGAGGGACAAAGATGTGCTATAATAATAAAAAATAAGAATATTCGGAGGATTGAAATGAAGATTTGCAAAAAATGTAATTTGACCTTTGAAGATGAAATGCAGTTCTGTTCCAAATGCGGCGGCAATTTGGAAGAGCAGATTTTAGAAGCGGAGCCGGTGGATAGCGTACCCATGGAAAAGCACGGGGAGGGTTTTGAAATCGGCGGCAGGCAGGAATTGTGGTCGTGGGAGTTTTGGCTTAGTCCCAAGGGACGGAGGAACAGAAAGCCATATATTTTGTATAATGTGGCAGTATGGCTTTTGGGCGGTGTGATTGCCTTGCTGACCGCAGTGCCTTTGGTGGGTTGGGCATTTGGTGTGCTGCTGTTTTATGCCAACTGCATCAATGTTATCAAGTGGTTGCACGATGTGGAGATGAGCGGCTGGTGGGCAGTGGTGCCGGCGGTGGCTTCCGTAGGGTTGTTGGCTGTGGGGAGTTTGATTATTGGCACTGTTGCTTTCTTTGTCAATGTTTTCCTTTGGGTTTATCTGATTTTCAAGAAAGGGACAGAAGGAGAGAATAAATATGGTCCGGATCCGTTGGAAGCATAAGAAACAAGTTCCTTGTAAATTACTTTCAAATCCTGTTGAACAGAATTTTGATGTGTTTTATTCCGCAGAAAATATGGCACATCTTCAGCGTTCCATTGAGCAGATTAATTCCGGTAAAGTCGTTAAAACAACTTTGAAAAAATTAGAGGCGGCTTTATGAGTTATTTATATTGCATCTTGTAAAAATCATTATGACGACAAATAATGAAAATCATTCTGGAAATTGCCATCGTATGGATGGCAATTTTTTTTTACACTATTTTTAAATATATGCTATAATACATACTTATGGAATTTGCACCGCAAGAATTTTTGAACAAGTTAAAACATGGTTTGGAACTGCCGGCGCTGGTGGCGGTGGTGGGGGAAGAAATTTATTTTCGTCAAAAGGTGATGAACACTTTGACGGAAATGGTGTTTGACGGCGTGGAGCAGGCGGACAGGGAAATTCACCGTTTTGAGAGTGATACGGATTTTCAGGCAGTTGAGCAGGCGGTGAACAGCTATCCTTTTTTCTGCGGCAAGAGTTTGGTTATTATTGCCGATGAAAAATTATTTGAAGTGAAGGGCAAGGGCTCTGATGACGGTTTGGCAAAACGCTTGGAACCCTATTTGCGGTTGGTGGAAAATTTGCCTGATTACTGCACCTTTGTCTTTAATGTCCCTAAGTTCAACAAATTGCTGAAGTTGTACAAATACATCCGTGACAACGGGGCATCGGTTATAGCGGAACCCATAAGGTCGGACAAGATGTCCCCCTGGTTGCGTGAATGTGCGGAGTCCTACAGCGGCAGTTTTGACGGCAGCGGTATTCGTCAGATTATGGAATATCTCGCCCCCACAAATTTTGCCCCTTTGTCTTTGCTGGAGCGGGAAATTGAAAAACTGAAATTGTTGCGTGGAACGGAAAGGCCTTGGACGGACAAGGATGTGGAGCAGGTGTTCAGCGACTTGCCGGAATTGGGCGCTTTCAAACTGGCAGATGCGGTGACGAATCATCAGTTGGAAAACGCTTTGCGTTTTTTGCGGGTGGAGCAAAAACGTCCCAATTCCGAATCCGTAGCCATAACGGGTATGCTCCGTTATAAATTGCGGATGGTTATCCGAGTTATGGAATATGCCGCAGCCGGTCTGAGTTTGAAACGGATGGAGGAACGGTTCACGGATATCAAAAATCCCTCGTGGCAATTACGGCAGGCGGCTTTGATTAAAGGGTTTGAGATGGAAAAACTGATGTGGGCTTATCGTGAACTTGGACAGGTGGACAGGACAGCAAGGACTTTGGGTTGGTCAAAGGAACGGTGTTTTGACAGGATAGAAGAAATTATTGTTGGGCTTTTGACAAAAAGCAGTTATAATTGACAGGGAGGATTATTATGGCTGATTATGGAACATTGTATGCGGTGGAGCCGAAGGATGAGAACGGCACTTCTTTGAAAAAGATTTTGCAGCATCATCCTGAGGTGCAATTTGTTTCCTTTATGGGGGTGGATTTTGCCGGTAATGATACGGACGAAAAGATACCCATTAAAGAGTTTGTAGATAATTTTGACACCATGTGTAATGGTTGCGCCGCACAGACGGACGGCAGCAGCGTTGTGCTGCCGGGGATTGCCACATTGAATGATGCCCGTGTGGACCTGAAAATGGACACAACAGTAAACTGGTATGTGGACTATAATTACGAGCATTTTAACGAAGAACTGCAAAAGAATGTGGGAACTTTGCGTATTCCCTGTTACTTGGTACACAATGGTAAGCATGTGTGCAGCCGTTCCATTTTGGCGGATACATTGGCGTATGTGGATAAAGAAGTTATGGGGCTGTTGAAAAAATATCCGCATATCCCCGGACTGGAACATTTGAAGAACCCTGCCGATGTGAAGGAATTGGTGTTCACCTGTGCCACAGAGTTGGAATTTTGGGTTAAGACACCGGGGGAGGATGCGCCGGTGGAGGTTTTAAGTTCCAGCCAGATTATGCAGGAGCAATATTGGCAGAGAACCCGTGGCAGTGTGCGGACAGCGCTGGAACAGTGTATTGAGATGATGCAAAATTACGGACTGGAGCCGGAAATGGGCCACAAGGAATGTGGCGGTGTCAAGGGTCAGATGACTGCGGACGGCCACATGACCCACATTATGGAACAGTTGGAAATTGACTGGAAATATAATGTGGGGGTGCAGACGGCGGATAACGAAATTCTGGTGCGGAACATTGTTAAGGAAACCTTCCGCAAGAATGGTTTGGATGTCACTTTTGAAGCCAAGCCGATTCCCGGAGTGGCAGGCAGCGGCGAACATACCCATGTGGGGATTGGGGCGAAATTGGGCAACGGCAAATACGTTAATCTTTTTGCTCCGTTAGATATGAAAAAAGATTTCCTGTCCGCCTTAGGTTATGGCGCCTTGATGGGACTTTTGAAAAATTATGAAGTTATCAGTCCTTTCATTTCCTGCACCACGGATGCCTTTAACCGTTTGCAGCCGGGTTTTGAAGCCCCTGTATGTGTGAATACAAGTTTGGGGTTGGCACCGGACAATCCCAGCCGCAACAGAACGATTTTAGTTGGTCTGGTGAGGGATGTAGAAAATCCCAGGGCAACTCGTTTTGAAATGCGTTCACCCAATCCTTTTACAAACACTTATATTGCCATTGCCACATTCTATTTGGCAATGCTGGACGGTATGAAAGCGGCTTTGGACAGCGGCAAGGGATTGAAGGAACTGGAAAAGGAAATCAGCAAGAAGGCGGGGGAAAAAGGTTTCTATTTGGAAAAAGACCGTCAGTACAGGACTGAAGCGGATGTGTTTGAGGACTTCAGTCAGGAAGAACGGGACAAACTTTTTGGCAAGCCGCCGGCTACGGTGTGGGAAAATTTGCAGGCCTTGAAAAAATATCCTGCCAAACGGCAGGTGTTGAATGCGGGCAATATCTTGCAGGACAAATATATTGAGTCCTTCTGCGAGGGGGCATTGATCCGCTGGAGAACGGAACTGGTAATGCAATATTTGCCGGAATATGTTTCCAAGATTAAGAAGCTGAAAGAAATGCCGAATGGCAACAGTGTGGACAAAAAGAACTGGGCGAAGGTGAACAAACTCCGTCAGGAACTGGCGAAGGACGCAGCGGGCAAGCCCTGTCTGTTCACCCAAATCCGCAGGGCTATGAGTAAGGGTGATTATGCGAAAGCATCTGCCTTGCAAATTGTCATCCAGCACAAGATGGAAGAAGTGCAGGCGTTGTATCACGATTATCGTTTGAATATAATTGATTAAGGAGAGAGAAATGAAAGAAGAATTGGAAGCGCTGAAAAAGCAGGCCTTACAAGAGTTGGCCAATGTGGAATCGTTGGAACTTTTGCGGGACTTGAAAGTGAAGTACTTGGGCAAGAAGGGACCTATGACCGAAATTTTGCGTGGTATGGGCAAACTTTTGGCTGAGGAAAGACCTAAAATCGGTCAGATTGTCAATGACATTAAAACGGAACTGCAAACTGTCATTGACGAGAAAACTGCTTTGTTGGAGCAGAAGGCCTTGGAATTCAAACTGGCCAATGAGAAGGTGGATATCACCCTGCCAGGCCGCCGTCCCAAGGACGGACATTTGCACCCTGTAACATTGACGCTCAGGGAAATGAAAAAGATTTTTATGCGGATGGGCTTTGATGTTATGGAAGGGCCGGAGATTGAAAACGATTACTACAATTTTGAGGCGTTGAACCTTCCGAAAGACCATCCGGCAAGGGATATGCAGGATACATTCTATATCACTAATGAGTATCTGTTGCGTACCCAGACCAGCCCCATTCAGGCAAGGACCATGCAGGCCAATGAACCAAATACGCCGATTCGTATGATTGCCCCGGGAACGGTGTACCGTTGTGACTATGATGCCACCCATTCCCCCATGTTCCATCAGGTGGAAGGGTTGGTTATTGACAAGAACATCAGTTTGGCGGACTTGAAGGGGACTTTGGAACTGTTCTTGAAAGAGATTTTCGGCAGCAGTGTAAAAGTGCGGTTGCGTCCCAGTTATTTCCCGTTCACGGAGCCGTCAGTTGAGGCGGACATTTCCTGTGTAATCTGCGGCGGCAAAGGTTGCCGGGTGTGCAAGAACAGCGGCTGGCTGGAGATTTTGGGCAGCGGTATGGTGCATCCCAATGTGCTCCGCATGAGCGGCTATGACCCCAACAAGATGAACGGTTTTGCTTTCGGTATGGGTGTTGAACGTATCGCTATGTTGAAATACGGTATTGATGATTTGCGTTTGTTCTTTGAAAATGATTTGCGGTTCGTCCGCCAGTTCAGATAAGGGGGTGTGACAAAATGTTAGCAAGTTTGGAATGGTTGAAACAATATGTTGATATTGATATCCCCACAGATGAGTTGGTGGATAAAATTACCCGTGCGGGCTTGGAAGTGGAAACGGTTACCAATTTAGGTGCCGGCATCAGCGGTGTACTGACGGGCAGGGTAACGGAGATTTACCGTCATCCTGATTCCGACCATTTGTGGGTTTGTATGATGGACTACGGGCAGGGCATTGTGCAGATTTTGACCGGAGCCCAAAATGTTCATCAAAATGATACTGTGCCGGTGGCAACGGTGGGTGCGGTACTGCCGCCCAGCGGACATAACCCCGAAGGGCTGAAGTTGAAAAAAGCAAAAATGCGTGGTTTGGATTCTTTCGGTATGCTTTGCAGTGCGGACGAATTGGGCATTGATGCCAAATTGTTGTTGCCGGAAGAACGGAACGGCATTTATATTCTGCCGCCGGATACACCCATCGGCTTGGATGTACGGGAAGTGTTGGGCTTGAATGATATCGTAATTGACATTGACTTGACAAGCAACAGGGCGGACTGTTTCAGCATTATCGGGTTGGCAAGGGAGATTGCCTGCATAACAGGGGCAAAACTGAAAATGCCGGAAATGCAGGTGGCGGAAAAGGCAGGTGGCAACTTGCAGGAACTGGCAAAGATTAAGATTGAAGCAAGGGATTTGTGCCCCCGGTTTGCGGTAAGAATGTTAAAAAACATTAAGATTGGTCCCAGCCCTGATTGGATGAAAAAACGGTTGCGTGCCTGCGGCATGCGTCCCATCAGCAATGTGGTGGATGTTACCAATTATGTTATGCTTGAATTGGGCCAGCCCATGCATGCCTATGATTATGACAAGGTGGAAGACCACACTTTGATTGTCCGCCGTGGTGGCGATGGTGAAAAACTGGTCACTTTGGACGAAAAGGAACGGGAACTGACCAATGATATGATTACCATCAGCGACTCCAAGAGGGCAGTCGGCCTGGGCGGCGTTATGGGCGGTTTGGATACGGAAGTTACGGACAAGACCGTGAATGTGCTTTTGGAAGCGGCAAGTTTCAACGGCGCCAGCATCCGCCGTACCAGTCGTTCTTTGGGTTTGCGTAGTGAGGCAAGCGGTCGCTTTGAGCGTGGAGTTGACACAGTGCTGACCCACAATGCTTTGAACCGTGCGGCTTATCTTTTGGAACAGATGGGGGCTTGTGAAACCGTACAGGGGATTGTGGAAGATTATCCCGATGCAGTGGATGCCAAAGTGATTACAGTTACCCCTGCGGAGATTTCCGGCAGGATTGGTATGGAAATTTCCGGCGAGGAAATGGTAAGAATTCTCAGGGCTTTGCAATTCCAGGTGGAAGAAAAAGGCAAGGCACTGGTGGTTACAGTTCCCAGTTGGCGTGGGGACGTGGCAGAGGCGGCGGATATCAGCGAGGAAATTGCCCGTATTCATGGACTTGACCATATTGAAAGTCATTATCCGGCATTGTCTATGGCGGAAGGGAAGCAGTCCGTGTTGGAGGATGTGCGGGACAAGATTCAGGATTATATGGTGGCGGCAGGTCTTGACGAAGTTATGACCTACAGTTTTGTGAACGAAAATATTTTTGACAAACTGCAGTTGGATGGTGATGATGTACGGCGTAAAACCATTGCCTTGATGAACCCGATTACAGATGATTTCAAGGTAATGCGTACCATGCTTTTCCCCAGTTTGCTTAATTCAGCAAGTTATAATTTGGCACGTCAGGCAGACAGGGTGGGGATTTTTGAAGTGGCAAGAACCTATTTGCCAAAGGATTTGCCATTGAAAGATTTTCCTGTGGAACCCATGGTTTTGTCCGTGGTATTGTCCGGCAACTGTGATGATGTAAGTTGGTGCAATTGCTGTAAAAATGTGGATTTCTACGATATTAAGGGTATCGTGGAAGGATTGTTTGAGCATTTGGGAGTGACCGGCTATACCTTGGATTATTGTAAAGAGAATTTTATGCACCCGGGCAAGAGTTGCGTAATTACCTTTAATGACAAGATTATTGGCTATTTTGGAGAATTGCATCCCACGGTCAGCGAGAATTTTGATTTGCCGGAAGACAGTTATGTTTTGGAATTGGCGGTTGAGCCCTTGGTGAACTCCACCATGCAAATTCCCCAGTACGAACATATGCCCAAGTTCCCCGGAATGCAAAGGGATATTTCCGTATTGGTGCCGGAAAACGTCAGCAATGCGGAATTGGACGGGGTAATCCGCAAATATGGCGGTGAGTTGCTTCAGGACGTGGTTTGCTTTGATGTGTTCAAGAGCGAGAAGATTGGGGCGGACAAAAAGTCCATTGCCTTCAAACTTTATTATCAGGCGGCGGACAGAACTTTGACCGATGCGGAAGTGGATGAGTCCATGAAGAACATCGTTGCCAAGGTTGCGGAAGAATATCAGGGGAAACTTAGGGATTAGGTGTCAGGGGTCAGGGATCAGGTTACAGGATAAAGGAAGAAGGATACAGGAATTAGGGGAGAATAATGCGTAATTCGTAATTCGCAATGCGAAATTATGGTAGGATGTTCCTGTGATTATAATTGGGGTTTCGGGTGTGCAGGGTTATGCGAACCCTCGTCCGCCCATAAAGGGGCGGGGGACCGCCTTCGGGAGCGTGTTGGCGGTGGTGGGGTGAGCAATTAGGTTGATACTTTGTCTTGAAATAAATGTCAAAGATCAAAGAACAAATATGGTGAAATGTTCCTGTGATTATAATTTTAGGGACTTTCAACCATTAAATTTTAAAATTTATTTACTTTGAAAGGAGAAAAAAATGATTACAAAAGACACAGGTATTATTGAGGCGGTGCAGGAGCAACCGGAAATTTTGGAAGTATTTGCAGAATTTGGTTTGGGCTGTGTTGGCTGTATGGCCGCTCATTTTGAAACCATCGGTCAGGGTGCAGGGGCGCATGGCATTGATGTGGATGCTTTCATCAAAGCATGCAATGAGAAACTCAAGAAATAATGCGTAATGCGGAATTCGCAATGCGTAATTATTGGATTAAATGTCAAAGAACAAAGAGCAAAGAACAAATATGGTAAGGTGTTCCTGTGATTATATTTTGGGTTTCGGGTGTGCGGGGTTATGCGAACTCTCGTCCGCCCATAAAGGGGCGGGGGGATCGCCTATGGGAGCGTGTTGGCGGTGGTGGGGTGAGCAATTAGGTTGTCGCTTTTAAGTTAGAAGTTGTAAGTTAGAAGTTATAAATT
>JAZLLX010000130.1:0-13327 GCA_045598345.1 Acidaminococcaceae bacterium
ATACGGATAATGGCATGCTTTTTCAAAAATATAAAAAACATATTTGTCATAATAATGTTGTCATGCGGAAACTATGATATAACGTTGTTTGGCAGATAATTTCAGATGTTTTTACCCACACATTCTGATGATGAGCCATTATTCATTATTATTTATTAATTTTGAAAGGAACATAAATCATGGATTACGGTACTAAAGATTTAACAGTTGTCATTACCGGCGGGACGAGCGGGATTGGCAGGGCCTGTGCGGAGGTTTTGGCAAGTGAAGGGGCCAAGGTTTTTGTATTGGCAAGGCACGAGAAAAAAGTAAAAAATTGCACATTTGTCAAATGTGATGTTACCAAACGGGCGGATGTCAAAAATGCCATGGCGAAGGTGGCGAAGGCCGCAGGCAGGATTGACATTCTCATTAACAGCGCCGGCGTTTATACGGAGCAGATGCTGGAGCGGAGTACGGACAGGGACTATGATTTGCTTATGGACACAAATGTGAAAGGTACAGTGCTGGCAACCCAGTACGCACTTAAATATATGACCAGCGGCAATGTGGTGAATGTGGCAAGTGATGCGGGGATTAGGGGCAATTACGGCTGTGCCTTGTACAGTGCTGCTAAAGGTGCGGTGGTGGCATTGACCCGTTCCCTGGCCTTGGATTTGGCCACCAATATTCGGGTGAATTGCGTTTGTCCGGGTGATGCGGATACCCCAATGTTGCAAAAGCAGTGTAAGGCAGGGCATTATACTCGTGAAGATGTGGCAAGCGTCTATCCTTTGCAAAGGGTGGCAACGCCGGCGGAAATTGCCCACGTAATCTGTTCGGTGGCTTCACCACATAACGGCTTTATGACCGGCAGTATTGTTCCCGTTACGGGCGGTTTATAATCTTGCTTTGCGATATTAGGAAATTTATGCTATAATACATTTAACAAATGGACAATTGTCAGGGAGAGAACTATGAAAAAAGAAGTAAAAAATGAATTGCCGGAAAAGAAATTGCCCATAGGGGTTATTGATTCCGGGGTGGGAGGGCTCACGGTTTTGAGACAACTTCAGGAGAAAATGCCCCACGAGAATTTTATTTATATCGGCGATACGGCACGCTGTCCCTATGGCAATGCCCATAGCGAGGACGAGATTTTGGAATTCAGCGCCCAAATGATTGACACTTTGGGCAAAAAGGGTGTGAAGGCCTTTGTGGTGGCCTGCAACACTATTTCCATGCTGGAGAAGGACAATCTCCGTTTCGGTTATGAATTGCCTGTAATCACCATGAGTTTGGGAACGCAAATTCTTTTGAACACCAGCCCCACGAAGAAAATTGGGATTATGGCAACGCCTTTCACCATCAGCAAGGACTTGCACCGTAGTGCCATATTGGCGGCGGATGCCTCTGCACAAGTAAGTGTGGTCGGCTGTACGGATTTTGTGCCTTTGATTGAAGGGGAAAAATTCGGCTCTCTGAAACTGCGTATGACCATTACCAAATATTGCAAAGAGTTCCGGGAAAAGGGAGTGGACACCATCATTCTTTCCTGCACCCATTATCCTTTTATCCGGGAGGAAATTGAAAAGGAAATGGGGCCCGATGTGCATATTGTGGACCCGGCGGAGCAGACCGCACTGGATGTTATGGAGACCTTGGGCAAGGATTTGCTGAAGACGGAAGGGACTGGCAAGGCCAATATTTGCTGTACCGCAGATATTTCAAGAGTCCGCCGCCTGGCAGAAAGAATTTTGGACTTGAAGAAATGTGAGTTCAGTGAAATCAAATTAGTTGAGTTGTAATTACAAAATAAAAAAAAGCAACAAAAAAACCCCGTGGAATTCCACGAGGTTTTTTTGTTGCTTAATTTGCTTTGTTTGCGGCTTTCGCAATCATATCCTTGGCTTTCATCAGACGGACTGTGCTGGCCCTGTCGTTTTCTTCCAGTTTCATGGTGATGAACTTGATACTTTCCTGCATTTCGGGAATCATGACATATTCCAATGCATTAACCCGGCGGCGGGTCTTTTCAATTTCATCCGCAAGAAGATTACAGGTCTTTTCGCATTCCGCCAGTTCCAACAGTTTGGGTAATAAATCGGAAAGTTCAACCACCGCATTATCCAAAGAACTGCTGGTGAAGGTGAAAGCATAGGGAATGTTGGTGGCCTTGTTGTCCTGCCCCGTATAACGGATGGTAGGAACATCCACACTCATTACATTATGCTCACCAATTTCATACACCGCCGCCCGGGCCGGGTACAGAAGGGCTTCAGAAACCCTCAAGGCACCCATCTGTGCCTTGGCGATGCTGAACTTGGAAGAAACCTTACTGACTGCTTTTTCCACTTCAATACGCAGGGCATGGTTTTTGCGAATATGAATCATAAACTGCCGCACCATTTCATCCCGTTTGTCTTTCAGGAGTTTATGTCCTCGCACTGCTGTTACAAGACGCTTCTTCAGGCGGGTCAACTCCATACGGGTCGGATTTACTCGTACAGCCATTGCTTACGCCTCCTCTGCAGCAGCTACATAGTATTTGTCAAGATATTCGTCACGGATACGCTTCAGTTCCGCACGTGGGAGAATGCCCAAAAGTTTCCAGCCCAAATCCAAAGTTTCCTCAATGCTGCGGTTGGTTTCGTAGCCCTGGGAAACATATTGTTTTTCAAAGGCATCCGCAAACTTGGCATAGAGTTTGTCAACCTTGCTCAAAGCGGCTTCACCTAAAATGGTTGCCAATTCTTTGGCTTCCTTGCCACGGGCATAGCAGGCAAAGAGTTGGTTCATGGTATCCGCATGGTCCTCACGGGTCTTGCCCTTGCCAACGCCCTTATCCTTCAAACGGCTCAAAGAAGGCAGAACATCCACAGGGGGAGTCAAACCTTTGCGGTTCAATTCACGGCTCAAAATAATCTGGCCTTCGGTGATGTAACCTGTCAAGTCGGGAATCGGATGGGTCTTGTCATCTTCCGGCATGGACAGAATAGGAATCTGGGTAATAGAACCTTTTTTACCTTTAATACGTCCTGCACGCTCGTAAAGGGTTGCCAGGTCCGTGTAGAGGTAACCGGGGTAACCGCGGCGGCCGGGAACTTCCTTACGGGCTGCGGACACTTCACGCAACGCATCCGCATAGTTTGTAATATCAGTAATGATGACCAAAACATGCATACCCAAATCGTATGCCAGGTATTCGGCGGCGGTAATGGCCATACGTGGGGTGGCAATACGCTCAACCGCCGGGTCATTGGCCAGGTTAATAAACATAACCGCACGTTCCAAAGCGCCTGTCCTGTTAAAGTCCTCCATGAAGTAGTTGGCTTCTTCAAAGGTAATACCAACAGCGGCAAAGACAACGGCGAAGTTTTCACCGGTGCCACGCACCTTTGCCTGACGGGCAATCTGTGCCGCCAGTTGGGCATGGGGCAGGCCGGAGCCGGAGAACACGGGCAATTTTTGCCCGCGGACCAAAGTGTTCAAACCGTCAATGGCGCTGATGCCGGTCTGGATAAATTCCGCAGGATAGTCACGGGCTGCGGGATTCATGGGTTCGCCGTTAATATCACGGTACTGCTCAGGAATAATTTCCGCACCCCCATCTTTGGGACGGCCCATACCGTCAAACACACGGCCCAGCATGGCGGGGCTTACGCCCAGACGGGTGCCGTGACCCAGGAAACGGGCTTTGGCGGTATCAATCTTCAAACCTTGGCTGCTTTCAAAAAGTTGTACCAGGGCATGTTCGCCTTCAACCACCAGAACCTTGCCGGAACGGATTTCACCGTTGGCCTGACGAATTTCTACCAACTCGTCATATTTTACACCCTCTACATTGTCAACCATCATCAGGGGGCCTACAACTTCGCGAATTGTTTTATAATCCTTAAGCATCAGTTCTCGCCTCCTTCAGTAAGTGCTGCAAAGGCAGCATCCAATTCTTTTGCCACAGCGGCAAACTGTTCTTTCCAGTCCTTCTCGGCAATGTATTTGACACGACCGATTTGTTCACGGACGGGCATATCAATGAGTTTATCCAAATGTACATGCTGTTCCAAAGCGGCTTCGGCCTTGTCGTACCAGGTGAGGATAATCTTCATCATATCGTGCTGTTTCTGCAAGGAAGTGTAGGTGTCCACATCGTGGAAGGAATTCTGATGTAAGAAGTCCTCACGGATGGAACGGGCACATTCCAAGGTCAGACGGTCTTTGAAGGCCAAAGCGTCCACGCCTACCAGACGGACGATTTCTTCCAGTTCCGCTTCTTCCTGCAAAATCTGCATCATCTTGCCAACCATGTCAGCCCAGTCAGGACTTACGCTGGTGTTATAGAAGTTACGCAGACGGTCACTGTACAAAGAATAACTTTGCAGCCAGTCAATAGCGGGGAAGTGACGGCGGTAAGCCAAGGCCGCAGAGAGGCACCAGAACACCTTAACGATACGCAAGGTTGCCTGGCTGACCGGCTCGGAAATATCACCGCCCGGAGGGGAAACCGCACCGATGGCGCTGACTGCACCCTGACGGCCGTCAGACCCGATACAGGTAACGATACCGGCACGCTCATAGAATTCTGCCAGACGGCTTGCCAAATAGGCGGGGTAACCTTCGTCACCGGGCATTTCTTCCAGACGGCCGGACATTTCACGCATTGCTTCCGCCCAGCGGCTGGTGGAGTCCGCCATAATTGCCACTTTGTAACCCATATCACGGAAATATTCCGCAATGGTAATACCTGTGTAGATGGACGCTTCCCGGGCCGCAACGGGCATATCGGAAGTGTTGGCAATCAACACAGTACGTTTCATCAGGGGAAGGCCTGTACGGGGGTCGTTAAGTTCAGGGAATTCCATCAGAACGTCCGTCATTTCGTTACCACGCTCGCCGCAACCGACATAGACGATAATGTCCGCATCCGCCCATTTTGCCAACTGATGCTGAATAACTGTCTTGCCGCTGCCGAAGGGACCGGGCACTGCTGCGGTGCCGCCCTTAGCAATGGGGAAGAGGGCATCAACCACCCGCTGACCCGTAATCATAGGTTCAGTGGGGGGCAGTTTGTCAACATAGGGGCGGGAACGGCGTACGGGCCATGTCTGCAACATGGGATACTCGGTAACATTGCCGTCTTCGCCCTTTAATTTGTACACGGGTTCCAAAATGGTGGCTTCACCATTGAAGACCCATTCCACCGTACCGCTCTTGCCGGGCGGCACCATAATTTTGTGGAGAACAGCGGGAGTTTCCTGAACGGTACCAATTACATCGCCGCCTACAACCTTGTCGCCTGCTTTGGCAACCGGTTCAAACTTCCACTTTTTCTCACGGTTTAATTTCGGCACATCAATACCCCTGGTAATACGGTCGCCTGCCTCTTTGCGGATAACATCCAGAGGACGTTGAATACCGTCATAAATACCTTCAATCAAACCGGGAGCAAGTTCAACGCTCAGGGGCATACCGGTGCTTTCAACCGGTTCCCCGGGACCAAGGCCGGCGGTTTCTTCATAAACCTGGATGGAGGCCTTGTCATCCCTTAATTCAATAATTTCGCCGATCAATCGTTTCTCACTGACCCGGACAACATCGTACATCTGGACATCGCCCATACCGCTGGCCACGATCAACGGACCTGCTACTTTAACAATAGTTCCTTTTCCTTTCATTGGCTGTCACCTAACCTTCCTTGAACAGAATATCTGCGCCCACCGCTTTTTCCACATTCTCTCTCAGACGCCGCATCCCGATACCCATGGCACCGGTGGATGAGGGAATGGGAATGATAGCGGGGAATGTTGCCGTAGTGTAATAATCTATAACCTGAGGCACCAGCTGGGCTGTGTTTTCGGTAATGTAAATTACCGCATAGCCGGCATCCGCCAGTTTATGAATACGGGCTTCAATTTTTTCCGCTTCCGTTTCATAATACACATCCAGGCCGATGGCGTTAAAGATCATTACGGAGCCGGGGTCGCCGATTACTGCAATTTTTTTCTCTGCCATAATTATCCCCGTCCTTCCTATGCATAGAGCTCGGGGAGTTCCAGTTCAAAACCGCCCCGTTTTGCTCCGAAAATAACTCTTAAGGCCTTGGCCTCGGCTTCACGCCCCATTAAGTAGCCGATGATGGGACCCAGTGAGAACATTTCCCATTTCACACTTCTGAGAACATTCATCAAAGCGGTTTCCATCTTCCGTTTCAAAACGGGAGTATTGCCTGTGGTTACATATTCTTCAACTGCGGCAGAAATAATCTTGCCGTTGGAACCCCGGTTGAATTTCACAGCCAACTGTTCCTTGGGCAAATCAAAGGCCTCAACAAACACGCTGTGGTCAATCTCGCCGCCGTCCAGCAGCAGTTCTTTTAATCTGTCCGCATCCCAGCCCAGCTGGCGGGCCCGGATAACACTGCGGGCGTTTTGGAAGTCCGCAGACAAGGAGAAGAATTTTCTTACGAAACTATGGTCTTTTTGTTGGTCAAGCACATTTTTAATGTGGGTGAACATGGCACTGTCTATTTGGGCACTGAATTTCAAAGGATCAATATCGTGCTGCAATTCTGCCTCAATCTTATTCAGTGTTCTCTTAAAGGCCTCCGGGAGCGGCTCATAGTTCTTGCTATTGATACACTCCTTCAAAAGGGGAATGGGGAGTGACCCGTCATCAATAAGAATATCGGGAACTTCCCGGCCTAACAGGCGTGCCTTGAGCAAAGTTTTAATGTTGTGGACATCAACCTGCAGGAAGAAAAGGGAAGTAAGTTCCGGTGCGGGAGTAAGTTCCCAGACCATTTTCCTGCTCAGTTGCAGTTGGCTGCGGATAACATAATCAATTTCAGTATCGTTTAACTGATCCTGGGACATGCCTCCGCCGTAGCCGGTTTCCAGCAACATTGCCAAAGCGCTTTTTTCGTCCGGTGCTTCGTGGATACGCCGCAACTGGGCGGAATCAAGCATTTTGGTGGAAAGCTCACTGATGCGACCCACAGCATATTCATAGCTTGCTTGGGGCATCTATTTCACCTCCGTAAAGAGCATGGCTGCCACTTCTTTTTCCACATTTGTCCGCACCTGGCCGAGCAAAGTGGAAAAGGAGCCGTCATAATCACTGTTTTTACCCTTGAGGATAAGACCACCCTCAAAGTTTCCGGCTTCCTTTGCCAAAGTCAACTTGCCCGCTTTGCCGTTTGCCGCAAGGGCGCTGTTCAACTTGTCAAGAAAACCGTTTGCATATTTTTCAACATCCGCTTTGGGAACCACCAGTTCTTCAGCCCCGCTTTCGGCGGCTTTCAGAACAATATCAGAAATCAGCGCTTCCCATTTTGCCTGGGGCAAATTGTTCAATTCGGCCGCGGCCTGTTTGAAAGCATCCTCAATAACCGCCCTTTGGGAATTAAGGGAGTTCTTGCGGGAGAGAAGTTCTGCAATAAGAACCTGACGGCGTGCCGCCTCCTCCGCATCTGCTTTCGCCTGGGCACGAATTTCTTCAACCTTGACCTTAGCAGCGGAAATAATCTTTTCGGCATTCACAGCGGCCTTTTTCTTGGCTTCCTCAAGAATGATGGAGGCCTCGGCTGCCGCATCCTGCTGAATTTTTTCTAAAATCTTGTTTGCTGCCATTGGGTTAATCCTCCCAATCAGAACTTGACACCGTTAACCATAATAAAGGAAATCAATAAACTGAGCACTGCGTAGGTTTCAACCATAGCGGTCAGAATAATGCCCTTACCAACTTCCTCAGGACGTTTGGCGGTCAGATAAATGCCGCTGGCTGCAACTTTACCTTGATAAATACCGCTCATCAGGCCGCCGATGCCGATAGGGATTCCGGCTGCCAGCAAACTCAAGCCCTGGAACAGGGTCAAATCTTTAATATTGCCGTCAATGGCGCCCACGTTCAAAACAATGATGAAGGCAATCAAAAGGCCGTAAATGCCTTGGGTGCCGGGAAGCGCCTGGAGCACCAGAACGGAACCGAACTTGTCAGGGTCTTCACTGACCACACCACTTGCTGCCTGACCGGCAATACCAACGCCCATAGCGCTGCCAATACCTGCAAGACCTGCAGCGATTGCTGCACCAAAGAAAGCTAAAGCTGTACCTAAACTTAACATGATTTTTCCTCCTTGAAAAATAAAATTATTTTAATTAGTCACGTCTGTGTATTTGGTTCTGAGTGCCAGGGGAACGAAGGCACGGCCTCCGGCCTGGAAGAACTTACCGAAGAACTCAATATACTGCAGACGGCTACTATGCACAAAGGCACCAAGAATATTGATGACAATATTGAAGAAGTGACCGCCGACCAGCACCAGTACCGCAGCGGCGATACCGATGGGACCTGCATCCGCCAGCATACCCGCAATGGTATTGATAACCATGGCAATAACGCCGGTTGCCAGACCCAGTGCGAAAAGACGGCTGTAACTGAGCAAATCGCTCAAATAACCGCTGATGTTGTACAAACTCAGCACACCGCCCATAAGCCGGCTGAAGATTCCCTTCTTCTCCCTGCCACCGAAAAGAACGATAATTGCAGCACCGAAAAGAGCAGTCCACTTGCCGATTTCGCCGGGCACAACCGCCATCATGGCAAGCCCCGCAAAAATAATCAGCCAGGCGGCTTCATCAGCAATGGCGCCGATAACATTACCGCTCTTCAAATCGCTGTAGAGTTTCAGACAAATACCCACAATCAGGTGCAGACCGCCCAAGCCGAAGCACAGCGCCAGCATCTTCAGGGGTTCCTTCATAGGCACAAACAGCAGGGGTTTCCATTCCAGACCGAACCAGCCGCCGAAAGCGGCACCCCAGATAACCGTACTGATACTGCCCAAAAGAACTACCATTGTCAGTTTGCCCACAAAATCTTTCGGTTTCAAAACTTTCATAAGGATATAAAGTGCAACGGTCAGTACCAAACCGTAGCCCGCATCGGAAAGCATCATACCGAAAAAGATAAAGTGGAACGGGGCCATAAACAGGTTGGGATCCATAGTCCCCGGCAGGGGCCGGCTGTAGAGTTCCACAACAGATTCGTATGGCCGCACCAAAGCATTGTTTTCCATAACGGAAGGAGGAATTTCGCCTTCAGCGGGATCAAGGAAATTGAGTTCGTAGGCATCCGTAACAGATGCAACTGCCTTCTCAACTGCCTCGGCCCGGTCTGCCCGGCACCAGCCCTCCAGGTAGAAGGTCTTATCGGTTTCCGCACCGCCCTGAGCCATACGCTCTTCTTTGGTGGCAAGTTGGTCATAATAAAGTTCCAACTCGCCCTGACGGCCGGAAAGGGTTTTGGCTTCCACCTCCAAATCATCGGCAACAGCATTTTTGTGCTGTGCCGCCCTTGTTAAATCAACCGCAATTTCCTTGACCAATCCGGTACGCTTTGGGAATACCACATCCAGGAAATCGTGCGCTTTTAAGAAGTGTTTGACCTGTGCTGCCGCATCCTTGTGGGCAAAAATCAGCAGCGCCCTGCCCTCAGGCGCTTCCTTGAAAGCAATTGCTTCCGTATTCAGGGGGGCAATTTCTTCCTTAAAGGTTTCCACCTGGGCGTCCTCCATATAACCTGCAAAATAAGTGGTATTCTCTGTAGGTTGAAGTTCCTCCAGGGGAATATCCATATCCATCCAGGCATCCAGGGACGCAACCTGGGCCAGCATTGTGGCCGCCTCATTGCGTTTGGTGGAAATGCTCTCGGACAGTTCCCCCAGTTGCCTGGTCAGATTTTCGCCTTCCTGGATTTCTTTCAGGAAACGGTCATAAGCAACTGTGGGCTTTGCAGAAAACAGGGACTTTTTCGGAGCATGCAAGTCAACAAACTTCAACACCTCTTTTGTCTGCTGCAACTGGTCGGAAACTTCTGCCGCACCTTCCAAAGGTTTCTTTTCACCGTCAGAAATCAGCATCAGGTCACCGTGCTTTTGCAGTTCCAAAAGCAGCGCATCACGGTCTTCTTTTAAGGCAAACAAGGTTGCCTTTTTCATGGGAATAAGCATTTCAGACCATGGCCCTTTCTACAATAAATTTTACCGCCTGCGGAAGGTGAGTCCTGGCCTCTGTTGCAGCATTCTTATCCTTTTGGGAACGGTCCGCCACCATAACAGCGGCTTTGCGTTGCGCATCGGATTGTGCTTGGGCAACAGTAGCTTTGGCTTCCTCCCTTGCGGCATAGATCAACTCTGCTCCCTTGGCATTGGCAGTTTCCTCAGCATCACGCAACAAAGTACGCGCCTGTAACTGGGCATCTTTTTTGGTTGCTACCGCTGCGGTTTCCGCTGCCTTAATGTCATCAAGCATTGACAATTCCTTTCACCACCCTTTCTTGTAAAGTTTATAAAGGAAATTTATGCAAGAATGCAAAATTTCTATATGCGAAAATATTATAACACTTACTTAAAATAATTACAATATCTATAGCATAGTTTTTCCTTATGACGCTTTTGCGGATTTTCGTAGTTTTATGTCGGAGCGTTAAAAGGGTGTTGTTTTTCCCTTTGACAGGTGTAATGTTTTTTTGTTGCTTGACAAAGGGCGTGATTGCCACTAAAATAAAATATAACGCTATAGCAAATTTTAAGGAGGAAAGAAAAATGAAAAAAATTATTATGGCAACTTTAGCGGCTTTGACCGTTTCCGCTGTGGCTTTTGCTGACAGCTACAATCCTTTTCATGAAATGTATAAGGTACAGGCCCACAAAGAAATGCGTAGCGGTGTGGCCCAATACAATTTTATGTTAATTGACGAAAGTGCAGATCCCATTCCCAATGTCACTTTGACCTATGTTAACCATGACAACAAGGTTTTGACTGCTAAGGCGGATGCTAAAGGCAAGGTGCATTTGGAATTCCGTCAACCCAATTTTCTGCAATTGGTGAGCATGAATGTGGGCGGAGTGGAATATCGTGTGATTGGTGACGATGTCAGCGATGACGTAAGTTACAAAGATGTTTCCAAAGGCGAAGTGGAATATTATGTAATCCAAACCCACAAGGCAAATAAAGCCGCATATATTTATGACGCTGACTAAAATTCGTTAAAATCGTTTTATACTGTGTCAAGAGCCCCTTGACGTACTCAACGGTACGCTGGCGGGGCTCTTTTCTTGTCTAAAACGATTTTTCCTTCATTTTTTGTGCGTTATCTAAATGTTTTTTACGGCAATGTTATTCTGTGGTATAATAACATCAGGAGGGAAAAAATTATGTTACTTGGCATAGATGTGGGTGGAACCTTTACAGACGGTGTGCTGATTGATGGCACAGAGGTTCTTGCCCAAGCGAAAAGAAAAACAACTCACGAAGATGTGCTGCAGGGGATTTTGTCAACATTGGATGCGGTGTTGGGGAATAATGCTTCCAAAATTGAACGGGTGGTAATCTCCAGTACCATTGTTACCAATGCTTTGACGGAACATAAATTAGCACCAATTTTTCTTGCCACCATTCCCGGCCCGGGTATGAATACTAAAGGCAAGTTCCCGGTAGAGCCAATGGAATTTACGGGTTATATTGACCACAGAGGAAAATGCACCGCTCCTATAAATTGGACAAAACACAGAAATTTAACCAACTTGAAGGGAAAAGGGGCGGCGGCGGTCAGCGGCAAATTTTCCGTGCGTGACAGCAGTTTGGAAAGGGAATTAGCAAGGCAGTTAAAGGAGCAGGGCTTTGCCCCTGTCTTCCGAGGTGCGGCACTTAATGGCGAATTGAATTTTGTACGCCGGACAAATTCGGCATACTATGCGGCGGCAACCTATGAATTGTTTAATAAATTTGCCCGGGCAGTGCAGAGGGCGTTGAAAGAGCGTTCCGTTTTTGCACCCATCTTTATCTTGAAAGCGGACGGCGGCACATTGCCGTTGGAAGAGGCATTAAAACAGCCGGTGGAGGCAATCTTCACAGGCCCAGCGGCCAGCGTATTAGGTATTGAGGCACTGGTGGCACCGGATTTGCCGGCAATTTCTTTGGATGTGGGCGGTACTACAACGGATATTGCCTTTTGGGAACATGGGGCGCCTTTGATGGCGAAACATGGGGCGGCTGTGGACGGTTATCCTACCGCAGTCCGCACTTTTCACATGCGAAGTGTGGGCATTGGCGGGGACAGTGCTATTACGAAAAATGCTGATGGAACTTATCAGGTCGGCCCGATGCGGCAGGGGACTGCGGCGGCTTTTGGCGGGGCGGAGGCGACTTTTGGCGATGCTCTGGTTGTCAGCAGCAGGGCAAATTTTGGGGATGCGAATAAATCTGCCACTGCTCTTGCAAAATTTGGCGATGCCAAAACTGAGGCGGAAAAAATTGTAGCGGCGGCGGTGGCAACGATTAAAAATACCATTGATGCTATGTTGGAAGAATGGGCTGTCCAGCCGGTATATACGGTGGAAGATGTGTTGAAAGGTACGGAATTCAAACCGAAACTTTTGGTGGGTGTTGGTGGCGGAGCCGCCGGACTTATCAATGCTTTGGGTGAAGAAATGGGACTGCAAGTACAGATTCCACAGGGGGCGATGGTTGCCAATGCCATCGGTGCCGCACTCAGCAGACCGACTATGAGTGCAGGATTGAGGGCGGACACCACGGAAGGGTTTTACCTTATTGCGGAGGAAGGACAGAAAAGAGATTTGCCCGGCGGTTTTGGAATGAAAAAAGCAGAAAGCATTTTGACAGAATATTTGCGTAATGCCACGGCAAAATGGAACTTGCCCGACCAAGAGGTTGAGATTATCAGCAAAGAGTTTTTCAACACCATTCACGGTTATTATGACAGCGGCGAGATTATCAATCTCCGTATGCAACTGAAGCCGGGAGTGTTGAATAAAACAGAATTAATAATGAATAAAGAATAATGAATAATTGCGGTGGAATGGGCTGGAAATAATTAAGAATTAGGAATGCAGAATTAAGAATGAATGTAAAAAGTTCCTGTGATTATAGATAGGGATTAGGAGTTAGAGGTTAGGGATTAGGGAAGGTTGTGATTATATAATTAAGTTACAGGAACATGAATAGCTCCCGCCTTTGCGGGGGCTGGCACCTAAAGGAACATAGAAAGGTGACTGGGGGTGCGGATTACGCAGTTACTTATGTTAGCATAAAGACCGATTGAATCAAAGACAAAAGAAGGGTGCGATTAGGAGAAAATGTACGATTACAATTCATACAATGTAAAATTTGCCAGAAAACTTCGGAATAATATGACACCTTGGGAAAACAAGTTGTGGTATCAGTTTTTGCGGGGGTATGAAGTACGTTTTCAAAGGCAAAAAGTTATTCAAAATTATATTGTTGATTTTTTCTGTACAAAAGCATTATTGGCAGTAGAATTGGATGGG
>JAZLLX010000131.1:0-70699 GCA_045598345.1 Acidaminococcaceae bacterium
CTTTATATTAGAAAAAACTGATTTAATATTAAGACAGATTTTCTCAATCTCAAGTCAGATTTGGGTATCAGGTTTTAGAGTTAAGGATAAAGGAATTAGGAATCAGGATTTAGGGAAAGTTGGCATTGTGCGGACTTTTTCCGCCCCAGGCGTGGGGCGGGGGGACCAGCGACAGTTTTTCGGTGGCTGGTGGTGGGGTCGCTCGCTTGTAGTTAGAAGTTGTAAGTTAGAAGTTATAAATTAAAGGTAAGATGTTCCGGTGATTATAATATCAGTTTGCAATGTTTTTGGTTTGGGTATGCAGTCGTAGCGAGCGACCCACCCCGTCTTGCGCTTCTATGTTCCTATAGGCAATCCACCCCGCCCACGCCTGGGCGGGAAAAAAGTTCGCATTCAGCGGACAAGTTTTCTACGTAATCCGCACCCCCAGTCGCAACCACGTTCCTAAAAGCGACGGTTGAATTGTGTCCGGTGGACACAAGAGGCAAGGGCGGGGGCTACTTGTTATAATAAAAACACATTGCATACGCAAGGAATTTTTGCTATAATATACGCAAGACAATCGTGTACGGGGTGGACTGCCGCTATTCGTAACAGAATGGAGGTGGTGCTTATGAAGAAATTTGACTTCAAGGACTTGATGTCCTTTGGCTCATTTCTATTAGCGTTGCTTACATTCATTCTTATGCTTGTAAAAACGTGACAAAAATAAGAAAACCACCCTATACTTGTCGGTTTTGGTGGTTTTCTAAACCCTCATAATCGGCAGCCACCTTGTGGGCGGTTGTCTTTTTCTATAAGTTATTTTAGCAAAGAAAGAGAAGTTTGTCAATAAAAATAATTTAGTTAGGTATCAGGTTAGAGGGGAATTAAGAATTAGGAATGCAGAATTAAGAATGAAGGTAAGATGTTCCGGTGATTATAAATAGGGATTAGGGAAGGTTGTGATTAGAGATAATTAGGTTACAGGAACATGAATAGCCCCCGCCTTTGCGGGGGCTGGCACCTAAAGGAACATAGAAAGGTGACTGGGGGTGCGGATTACGCAGTTACTTGTAGTAGCATAAGAAACAAATAATCAAAGACAAAAGAAGGGTGCGATTAGGAATAGATGTACGATAAAAATATTTATGCGGTATGTTCGTAGATAGACAGGGTTGTAAAAGACCGTATCAATCCGCACCCCCAGTCGCAACCACGTTCCTAAAAGCGACAGCCCCCGCAAGGGCGGGGGCTATATAATAAAAATGCCTTGCATACGCAAGGTGTTTTTGCTATAATAACATAGAAGACAATCGTGTACGGGGTGGACTGCCGCTATTCGTAACAGAATGGAGGTGGTGCTTATGAAGAAATTTGACTTCAAGGACTTGATGTCCTTTGGCTCATTTATTCTGGCGTTACTGACATTCATTCTATTGCTTGTCAAATAACACTTAACATAAGAAAACTGCCCTTTACTTGCAGGTGTAGGGCAGTTTTCTAAATTAACCAAACATCGGCAACCACTCTGTGGGCGGTTGTCTTTTTCTATAGTTATTTTAGCAAAGAAAGAGACGTTTGTCAATAAAAATATCTCAGGTTTCAGGTATCAGGTGTGAGGGGAATTAAGAATTAGGAATGCAGAATTAAGAATGATGGTAAAATGTTCCTGTGATTATATGATTGGGTTTCAGGTGTGCGGGGTTATGCGAACTCTCGTCCGCCCATAAAGGGGCGGGGGACCGCCTACGGGAGCGTGTTGGCGGTGGTGGGGTGAGCAATTAGGTAAATACTTTTTCAAAGAATAAATGTCAAAGAATAAAGAACAAATATGGAAGGATGTTCCTGTGATTATAGCAGGAAAGTTGGGGGTGTTGCGAAAGTGACTCTCTCCCCGGGGAGAGAGTACCCGAAGGGGGAGTGTGGGGAAACATAGGATTACATTGTCGCTTTCTGTTGAAGATGTGAAATGTGCGGAGTTTTCCCCACACCCTTTTATTCCCTCTCCCCAAGGAGAGGGTCAGTTCGCATTCAGCGGACAAGTTTTCTACGTAATCCGCACCCCCAGTCGCAACCACGTTCCTAAAAGCGACAGCCCCCGCAAGGGCGGGGGCTTCTTATATGAATGTAATTTAATTGATAATATTTATATAGATTTGTATTGACAAATATTATCAAATGATATAAAATAAAAATACAAAATTTTAAGGAGGATTGGATTATGGCACAGGCAATAGTTAGTTTTCGGATGGATGCTGATTTAAAGCGGGGTATGGAAGATACCTGCCGCAGAATGGGGCTTACAATGACAAGCGCTTTCACGATGTTTGCAGCAATGGTGAACCGCACCCAAAGCATTCCATTCAAGATTGAAGTTGACCCGTTTTATAGTGAAGAGAATATGGCAGAATTACAGCGTAGAATAGCTGATATTAAAAGCGGGAAAGCGAAAATGGTTGAACATGAACTTATCGAGGTGGAATGATGAATATTCAGTGGCTTGATAAGGCGTGGGATGAGTATCTTGACTGGCAAAATACTGACAAAAAAACTTTAAGAAAAATTAACAGTTTGATTAAAGATATCAGCAGAAACGGATACCAATGCTCGGGAAAACCGGAACAATTAAAAGGTGAGTTTGCGGGATATTGGAGTGTCCGCATTGATAAAAAGAATAGGATAGTTTTTCGGATTGTTGGCGAAAGTGTAGAGATTATTCAATGCCGTTCCCATTATCGGGATTGAGGGTATTTAGGTTATAGCCCCGCCTTTGCGGGGGCTGGCACCTAAAGGAACATAGAAAGGTGACTGGGGGTGCGGATTACGCAGTTACTTGTAGTGGCATAAGAAACAAATAAACAAAGAGAAAAGAAGAGTGCGATTAGGAAGAGATGTACGATAATAATTTTTATGCGGTTTGTTCGGAGATAGACAGGGTTGTTAAAGACCGTATCAATCCGCACCCCCAGTCGTAACCACGTTTCTAAAAGCGACAGCCCCCGCAAGGGCGGGGGCTACCTATGTTCCTGTGATTATATCTCAATAGTTAGCATTATGTTAAGTTTAGTTCTTCAGTCGTAGAGAGCGACCCACCCCGTCTTGCCCTTCTATGTCCCTATAGGCAATCCACCCCGCCCACGCCTGAGCGGGAAAAAGGTTCGCATTCAGCGGACTTTTTTATTTATAATCATAGGAACATTTTACCATAACTTTAAGATTTAAGTTTTTAGCTTTTAACTTTTTTTGTTTGACAAAATAATTTTGTTATGTTAAAATTGTGTACATAAGAGTGTACATAAGGAGGGTTTTATTATGACAATTATGTCACCGACAGCGTTGCGGAAAAATATGTTTGAAGTTTTTGAAAACACCGCCAAGTATAACGATGTTGTCCTTGTAACCGGCAAAAAAAGCAATGTTGTCATTATGTCTGAAGAAGATTATCGGGGGATGATGGAAACAATGTATCTTGAATCCCAACCGGGTTTGGTAAAGGAAATTAAGAAAGCCATGAATGAACCTTGGGAAAAATGCAAAAAAATACCAGGTAACAGGATATAATATGTACGAATTATTTTTTTCTCGTCTTGCTCTCAAGCAAACAAATAAAATTAAACGGGCGAAGTTGGATGCTAAGGTAAATGAATTATTGGCAATTATTGAAAAAGCACCATTTCAAACACCACCAACTTTTGAAAAACTGCAACGGGATTTAGAGGGGGCTTATTCACGTAGGATAAATATTCAACACAGGTTGATTTATACTGTTGATAAAAAAAATAAAAAAGTGCGTATTGTTAGTATGTGGTCACATTATGAGGAATGAGTTTTTATGCAAATTTTTATTCAAATTTTTTCTCTAATGTGTTATACTACTATACGCAGAAATTTTTAAGGAGGTAATTATGAAAGTTTTAAAGTATATGTTGGCGGTGGCGGCACTGGTATTCAGTTTTGTCGCTGTAAAGGTTGAGGCGGCCACGGTGGCAGTCATCCCTTTGATTAACAAAGTGGAATTCAATACGGTGGAAGAGGAAAAAGTTCCTAACATGATTTATATGAATCAGGCGTTGTCTGTATTGAAAAGCAAACCCGGTTATATGTTGGTGGAGAATGACCGTTTGCGTCATGCAATCAAGGACAATATTGATCCTTATAAACTGCCCACAAAGGAGCAGATGAAGACCATCAGCAAAAAGGGGAACGTGGATATTGTTTTTGCTATGGAACTGGTAAATTATAATTATACGGTAATTCCCAGTTTGAATGCTCCTACGGTAAAAATGAATGTCAAGGCAAATTTAGTGTCTTACAATAGATTGACTGGGGAATATAAGGTAAAGGATTGTCATGACGACAGTGAGTTTGATGAAACATTCACTTCCCGTTGGGATGTAACCCAAGAGGCATGGACAAGAATGGTGAATCAGGAGTTTGACAGGATTACGAGGTTTAAAAAGAGATAAGGATAAAGACCAAATGATCAAAGGCCAAAGCCCCTCGTCCGCCCATAAAGGGGCGGGGGACCGTCTAAAGGAACATAGAAGGACGGTGGTGGGGTGAGCAATTAGGATGATATGTTGCAAAGAAGAAAATCACTAAGTGTTTATGCTCAAGAACTTCGCAAAAATATGACACCTTGGGAAAGAAAACTGTGGTTTATGTTTCTACAGAAGTATCCCCTAAGGTTTAAAAGGCAATACACCATTGGTAATTATATTGCAGATTTTTATTGTGAGAAAGCAAATTTGGTCATTGAATTGGATGGTAGTGGGCATTATCAGGACAAACAAAAACAATATGACAAATATAGAGATGATGCAATGGAATTGAAAGGATTGAAGGTTTTTAGAGTAAGTAATTTAGACATAGATAAAAATTTTGAAGGCGTATGCCATAGGATAGATGAACTTGCAGGGGGTGTACTTAATTGCTCACCCCACCACCGGCTACTTAAAAACTGAGCCGGTTCCCCGCCCCTTTAGGGGCGGACGAGGGTTTGCAGAACTCTTAATTTTGAATTCTTAATTGTGGCGATAGGAGTGCTTATGAAGAATATAAAAACTTTAATATTATTCGTAGCTTTGATTTTTAGTTGCTTTGTAACACAAGTTGACGCTGCAAAGGTTGCGATTGTTCCATTGGTCAACAGGGTGGAATTTAATACTAAAGACGAGGAACAGCTTCCTAATCAAATTTTCTATAATATTGCATTGGGCATTATGCGGGATAATTCCGGGTATATGCTGATTGAGAATGACCGTCTGCGTCATGCTATTGAGAACAATATGAAACCTTATGAAGTTCCCACGGAGGAACAAATGAAAACGGTTTGCAAAAAGGCCAATGTGGATATTTTGATTGCGATGGAACTTACTAATTATGGACGTAAGCGGTCTAATAAATCTGCTCACGAAATAACTATGCAGATGGATGTGAAAGCGAATTTAGTGACTTACAATCGTCTGACGGGCAAATATGAAAAACGTAAATGCGAAGATACATCATATTATGATGCCACTTCAGAAAGCCGTTACAATCTTGTGCAGGAAGCATGGACAAAACTTGTAAGGCGTGAGTTCACGAAGTTGGTTAACGCAGGAAAACTGAGATAATTAGGGAGGTTATTATGCCCAAGAAGCCGAATTATAAGCGTGTTGTTCTTAAGTTGAGCGGTGAGGCACTGGCCGGGGGCAAGGGTACAGGCATTGATCCGGTAGTGGTTGCCAAACTTGGCCAGGAAATTAAGGATTTGGTCAAGCAGGGGATTGAGGTTGCCGTGGTGAACGGCGGCGGCAATATCTGGCGTGGTGCCACCGGCGCCAACAAGGGTATGGACCGTGCCACAGCGGACTACATGGGAATGTTGGCTACGGGGATTAATTCCCTTGCCATGCAGGATGCTTTGGAAAAACTTGGTGTTCCAAGTAGGGTGCAGACCGCCATTGAGATGCGGCAGATTGCAGAGCCCTATATCCGGCGGCGTGCTATGCGGCATATGGAAAAGGGCAGGGTTGTAATCTTTGCCGCAGGTACGGGGAATCCTTATTTCAGTACGGATACCACGGCGGCATTAAGGGCCGCAGAGTTGGAGGCGGATGTAATCCTGATGGCGAAGAACGGGGTTGACGGGGTGTATGATTCCGACCCGAAGAAAAATCCCAAGGCCAAGATGTTCAAGAAGTTAGATTATATTGATGTTATCCAAAAGAAATTGAGCGTTATGGATACCACGGCAATCAGTTTGTGTATGGACAACAGGATTCCCATTGTGGTATTCAACATTGATAAAAAGGGCAATATTTTAAAGGCCGCATGCGGTGAGGGCATCGGCACATTGATTGGAGGAAAGTAAAATGTCAACACAGGATGTATTGAAGGGTCTGGACGTTAAAATGACCAAGGCGGTGGAAGCGTTGAAGGTGGATTTGGCAAGCATTAGGGCCGGCCGTGCCAATCCTGCCATTTTGAACAAGGTTATGGTTGATTATTATGGAACCATGACACCCATTAACCAGGTTGCCAATGTATCGGCACCGGAGCCCCGTCTGATTACTGTCCAACCATGGGAAAAGACCATGGTAAAGGCCGTTGAGAAGGCGATTATGGCTTCCGATTTGGGTTTGAACCCCAATAGTGACGGTGTGGTTATCCGTTTGAATATTCCGCAACTTACAGAGGAACGCCGCAAGGAACTGGTAAAGATGGTGGGCAAAAAGGCGGAAGAGTACCGTGTGACCGTTCGCAATGCGCGCCGTGATGCCAATGACACTGTAAAGAAGATGGAAAAGGCAAAGGAAATTACGGAAGATGATTCCAAGAAATGTCTTGATGATATCCAGAAAGCCACGGACAAGAAAATGGCTGATTTGGAAAAAATTGTGGCCGCCAAAGAAAAGGAAGTTATGGAAATCTGACAGATTGTTTTTATACGGAAGGAAAGGAGGTGCAACGATGGCTTTGAAGATTGACAAGGAAAAATGCTTAGGTTGTGGCGCTTGCGCCGCTAACTGCCCCGTTCAAGCTATTAAAGAAAAAGATGGCAAGTATGAAATTGGGGATGCATGTGTAGAGTGTGGCGCCTGTGCCGCCAACTGCCCTGCTCAAGCAATCAGCAAATAACAAAAGCAACAATGCACCCGTAAGGGTGCATTGTGCGTTATTTGCCGAAAAAAATGAAAGAGCAAATGAACAAATAGCAAAGACCAAATTAGGTAGGAAATCCTTTGATTATAATCGGTAATTTCACGAAGTGAAATTGTCCATAATTGGTCTTTGCTCTTTGGAGATTTGATAATTTACAAAATGGAAGTACCAAAACATATAGCAATTATCATGGACGGGAACGGACGCTGGGCGAAGGAACATGGGAAAATTCGCACGGCGGGACATCAGGCGGGCGCTGAGGTTTTGAAAGATATTGTGAAGGCCGCAGACAACCTTGGCGTGAAAATTTTAACCGTCTATGCTTTTTCAACTGAAAATTGGAAAAGACCTAAAATGGAAGTTGATTTCATTATGCAACTTTTAGGGTCGTATCTGAAAAAAGAGATTCCTGAGTTTAACGCCAACAATGTGCAGGTGCGGTTTGTGGGCAGCCGTGAGGGTTTGCCCAAATCCGTGCTTGAGGAACTGGATTCGGTTTTGCAGTCAACGGCAAAGAATACGGGAATAATTTTGAATTTGGCAATTAACTATGGAGGCCGTGAGGAAATTGTGTCTGCTGCCAAGAAAATTGTGGGAGCAGTGCAGAAGGGCGGCCTTAAGGTTGAAGATATAGACGAGAAATGTTTTGAAAACTTTCTCTACACAGGTGATTTGCCCGCACCGGATTTGCTGATTCGGACGGGCGGGGATTTTCGTATTTCCAATTTCCTGTTATGGCAGTTGGCTTATACGGAAATTTGGACAACGGAAACTTATTGGCCGGATTTTACGCCGGATATTTTGCGGACAGCGGTGGCGGAGTTCGGAAAACGGGAAAGGCGTTTTGGGGGATTAGGAAACTGAAATGTTGACAAGAATTATTACAGCAATTATCGGCATTGTGCTGGCGGTTGGCATAATCACATACGGCGGCTGGCTATTCGGCTTGGCCGTGCTGGTGTTGGGGATGCTGGCGTGGCACGAGTTTTTTCAAATGGCGAAGAATAAGGGTTTTCATATTTATCCTTTGACCGGCGGTGGCGGTGTGGCATTATTGTTGGCTTTGGCAGGATATGCCTACACGGAGGGTGTTGATCAATTCTTTCAATATCCGTGTATTTTGCTTTTGACAGTTGTTGTTTTTCTTTTGATCTGTTTTGAAGGTCTTTTGCGGCATTGCCACTGGCATGAAGAAAACTGGATGGCGGATGCAAGTTATACTGCTTTCAGTTTTTTCTATTGCGGGCTTCTGATGGCTCATGTAATTCTGGTGCGTGGGGTTACGGGCTGGAAATTTGATCTTTTTAATCACACCATGACTTACGGGGAAGCGTTTTTGTGGCTGATACTTTTGGGGACTTGGGCGAGCGATACTTTTGCTTATTTTGTTGGTATCACCTTTGGCAAACACAAGTTCTGCAAGGTGAGCCCTAAAAAATCCTGGGAAGGTGCCGTTGGCGGATTTATAGGGTCTATGGCAGTTGTTGTGGCTGTGGGGATGCACTTTATGATGATGAGTAGCAGTTTGGCCCATTGTCTTGGTTTTGGCATTGCTTTTTTTGCGCCTGTAGGTGATTTGATAGAAAGCGTGATCAAGCGTGGTTTTGAGGTTAAGGATAGCGGCAAACTTTTGCCGGGACACGGCGGAGTGTTGGACAGGTTTGACAGTTTGTTGTTCACCGCACCTCTTGCGTATTATATTTTGATTTTTTGGAAGAATTTTATAGGATGAAGTATATCTCGCTTTTGGGCAGTACCGGGTCCATTGGTCGGCAGACCTTGGAAGTGGCGCTTGCCAATCCTGATAAACTGAAAATAGTTGCTGTTGCTGCCCATAAAAATGTGGCAGAGATGGAAAGACAGATAAAAGTTTTGCAGCCGGAAGTGGCAGTTTTGACAGATGTGACTGCGGCAAGGGAATTGCAAAAATCCTGTGGCGGCAAGACCAAAATTTTAGCAGGTCAGGATGGGCTGATGGAGGCGGCCACTTGGCAAAGTGCTGATGTGGTGCTGGGTGCTATGGTTGGCTACGCCGGTTTGCGGCCGGTTTTGGCGGCCATTGAATGTGGGAAAAACATTGCCCTTGCCAACAAGGAAACTTTGGTGGCGGCGGGGAAGATTGTGATGGAGGCAGTGCACCGCAAAAGAGTAAATTTAACTCCTGTGGACAGCGAACATAGCGCCATTTTCCAGTCACTCCGTGGCGGTGCTAAAAATGAGGTCAGGAACCTGATTCTTACAGCCAGCGGAGGGCCGTTCTTTGGCAAAAGCCAAAAAGAATTGGCAAATGTAACGGTTGACCAATGTTTGCACCATCCAAACTGGAATATGGGAGCAAAGGTCACTATTGATTCCAGCACTTTGGCGAATAAGGGCCTGGAAGTGATTGAAGCCCATTGGCTTTTTGATATGCCCTACGAAAAAATTAAAGTGCTTGTTCATCGTGAGAGTATTGTACATTCTTTGGTAGAGTTTTGTGACGGCAGCGTGATGGCACAATTGGGCAATCCTGATATGCGTTTGCCCATTCAGTATGCTTTGAGTTGGCCGGAAAGATTTGCCAATGCTTTTGGTTCTTTGGACTTGGTTAAAGCGGCAAAATTAAGTTTTGCAGAGCCGGATTTGGGAACATTCCCCGCTTTGCAACTGGCACGAGAATGTGGTATGGCAGGCGGCGTTTTGCCCACGGTGTTCAATGCGGCAAATGAAGTGGCGGTGGAAAAATTTTTGGCAGGCAAGATTAAATACTTAGATATTTACAAGACCACAGAAAAGGTGGTCAAGCAGTTTTCAGCACAGGAAAATTACAGTTTGGAAGATATTGAGATGGCGGATAAAGAAGCCAGGGATTTGGCGAGGTAAGGATGGATTTAAGAGGTATTGTTGTTGCGTTAATAACGATTGGTATTTTGGTCACGGTGCATGAACTGGGGCATTTTATGGTTGCCAAAATGATGGGCATGCGGGTGGACGAGTTTGCCATTGGTTTTGGCCCCGTACTTTGGCAAAAGCAAAAAGGGGAAACCATTTATTCTTTGCGTGCCATTCCATTGGGCGGATTTAACCGGATTGCAGGAATGAATCCTGAAGACCCTTGTACACCGGACAGTTATAAGGCAAAACCCGTGTGGGCAAGAATGTTCACCATTGTGGCAGGGGCTTTGATGAATTTTGTTTTGGCGGCGGTGGTCTTTGCCATTATTTATTTCTTTTGGCGTAATACAGGATTTTTCACTGCAGTTTGGGGCGGAATTCTGCACATGGTGAAAGTTACGGTGTGGATGTTACATGGTTTTTGGGCCATGATTTTTGGTAAGGAAGCAGTGGACTTGGCAGGACCATTGGGTGTTGTGATGGTGGCAGGGGATGTGGCCGCTCATGGGATGAGGGCTGTACTTAATTTTATTGCGTTCTTAAGTGTTAATTTGGGTATTATCAATTTGTTGCCATTGCCGGCCTTGGACGGAGGACATTTTGTGCTTTTGCTTTTGGAGGCGCTCCGTGGCAAACCATTGCCGGATAAAGCAATGGAGTATATTCAATATTTGGGCATTGCTATAATTTTGAGCATTGTGCTTTTCAGCACTTATCAAGATATTTTGCGGTTTTAAAAGTATTTGGTAGCGGGGGGATAATTATGAATGTAACTGTGTTTTTGGGCTCAACTTTGGGGAATGACAAAATTTACGCAGAGGAAGTTGTTAAAATTGGCAAATGGATTGCCAGGAACGGGCATACTTTAGTTTTTGGCGGCAGCCGTGAGGGTCTGATGGAAAAATTGGCACTGACTGTTATGCAACATGGAGGCAGAACCATTGGCGTGCAGACCAAGTATTTGTTCAACAGATATGGTGCAGTGGAAAATTTATCCACTTTGGAATTAGTGGACAAGATGTCGGAACGTATTACACGCATGATTGAACTGGGGGATATGTTTATTATTTTCCCGGGCGGTGTGGGAACTTTGGAAGAGGCCGCCCAAGTTTTGTCCAGAAATAAGTTGGGGATTATAGGACTTAAACATATTGCGTTCTATAATTTGAATGGTTTTTATGATGGGTTTAGAACATACTTGGACGGTATGGACAAAATGGGATTTGGGGATGAAAAATCTAACAAAGTAACACATTTCATCAATACTGTCACAGAAATTGATAATATTGCACAGATTATACTGCTGGACATAAACAATAAAAAACAATTTTAATAAAAACCTACCATATGACTAAAAAAAATGTCTTGTATAGGTAGAGGGGAAAAATTTAAGTTGGATTTCGGGTGCCGCCGGAGGGCGGCATGCATTTTTTGTAAAGGTGAAAATTCCGTAATTTTCACGTGAAAATTACGTAATTTTCACTATTTTAATACCAACGGTTTTGTGGTATAATATTAAAAGAATGAAATAGGGTGAAAGAATGAAATAGGGTGAAAGAATGAAACAGGGTGAAAGAATGAAACAGGGTGAAAGAATGAAACAGGATGAAAGAATGAAACAGGATGAAAGAATGAAATAGGGTGAAAGAATGAAATAGAGTGAAAGAATGAAACAGGGTGAAAGAATGAAATTAGGTGAAAAGGTGAAAAGAAGAAAAACAATTCAATTACATATCGGTTCCGTGGCGGTGGGTGGGGACGCACCCATTGCGGTACAGAGCATGACCAATACCCCGACCCAGGATGCGGGGAAAACTTTAGCGCAAATCGGACACCTGGCGGCGGCCGGTTGCGACATTGTCCGTTGTGCCGTGCCGGATGAAGAGGCAGTAACGGGCTTGAAAAAGATTTGTGAAAAGTCGCCTTTGCCTGTAATTGCGGACATTCATTTTGATTACCGTCTGGCGTTGGGGGCTTTGGCTGCAGGTGTGGCAGGGTTACGCTTAAATCCAGGCAATATTACGGAGCAGGAAAAAGTTGCGGCGGTGGTGGAAAAGGCAAAAGAGAATAATATTCCTATCCGCATTGGGGTCAATGGCGGCTCCTTGCCGAAAGATTTGCTGGCAAAATACGGGCATCCCACACCGGAAGCATTGGTGGAGGCGGCCTGGCGACATATTCGTATTTTAGAAAAATTGAACTACCGTAATATAAAGGTTTCCCTGAAAGCCCATGATGTACCGTTGACATTGGCGGCTTACCGTCTGTTGGCGGAGCAATGTGATTACCCGTTGCATGTGGGAATTACGGAGGCAGGGACTGTACATAGCGGCATTATTAAAAGTGCAGTGGGCATAGGGGCGTTGCTGGCGGAAGGTATCGGGGATACCATCCGTGTTTCCCTGACCGGTGACCCGGTGGAGGAAGTGCGGGTCGCCAGGGAAATATTGAAAGCGTTGGGACTTAGGGAATATGGCCCTACTTTAATCAGTTGCCCCACTTGCGGCAGGACCCAAATTAATTTGGAAAAACTGGCTTTGGCAGTGGAAGAATATTTGCAGAAGATTACCAAACCAATCAGCGTGGCGGTAATGGGCTGTGTGGTGAACGGGCCGGGTGAAGCAAGGGAAGCGGATGTGGGCATTGCCGGGGGAAAAGGTGAGGGACTGCTTTTCCGCAAGGGTGAGATTATAAAAAAAGTTCCTGAAGACAGGCTATTAGCAGAATTGTTTGCGGAAATAGACAAAATTCAGGTGTGAGGTTTCAGGGGTCAGGTTTCAGGTTTCAGCAGTGGGAGAAAGTTCTTATGATTATATAGAAATGTTTTCAGAAAGGATTAGGGTATGAAGGTTACACAATTGTATGCACCTACATTGAGGGAGGTGCCGGCAGAGGCGGAAATTATCAGTCATCAAATGCTGATGCGTGCCGGTTTTATCCGCAAGGCAACCGGTGGTATGTACACTTATTTGCCGTTGGCCTGGCGGGTAATGAAGAAGATTGAGAATATCGTCCGTGAAGAAATGGATGCCAAAGGGGCACAGGAAATTTTGATGCCCATTACGCAACCGGCGGAACTGTGGCAGGAGTCGGGTCGTTGGGGTGCTTACGGTGCGGAAATGTGGCGGTTGAAAGACAGGCACGGCAGGGAATTCTGCCTGGGTCCTACTCATGAAGAAATGATTACGGCTCTGGTGCGTGATGAGGTGCGGTCTTACAGGCAGTTGCCTTTAATGCTTTACCAAATTCAAAACAAATATCGTGATGAACGCAGACCCCGTTTTGGCTTAATCCGCAGCCGTGAATTTGTTATGAAGGATTGTTATTCCTTTGACAGAGATGAAGAAGGTTTGGATAAATCTTATAATGCTATGTATGATGCTTATAGTCGTGTGTTCACCCGTTGCGGTTTGAATTATCGTCCGGTTGAGGCCGACAGTGGCGCTATTGGCGGCAGCGGTTCCCATGAGTTTATGGCATTGGCTGAAACTGGCGAGGCGGAATTGGTTTATTGCAGCAAATGTGATTATGCGGCGGATGTGGAGAAGGCAGAGTTACACGAAATTGCGGAGACGGATGAGCCGCTGAAAAATGTGGAAGAAGTTGCCACCCCTGACTGCAAGACCATTCAAGCGGTTTGTGATTACTTGAAGTTACCCATAGAAAAATCTGTGAAGGCAGTGGCTTTCAGTTCTGAAAAGGGTCTAATCCTTTGCTTTGTCCGTGGGGACCATGAGGTTAATGAAATCAAAGTTGTGAACACGGTCGGCGTGCCGGAAGTTATGATGGGGGAGGACAGCGAGCTGGTAACAGCAGGTACAGTGGGCGGTTACATGGGGCCTGTGGGCTTGGACCCAAAGAAGGTTATTGTAATTGCGGACAGTACGGTTATGAAAATGCACAATTTCTGTTGCGGCGCCAACAAGGCAGGTTATCATTTGCTGAATGTTAATCCGGGTCGTGATTTTACGCCGACTTATGTGGCAGACATCCGCCTGATTCAGGCGGGGGACCCCTGCCCCCATTGCGGGGCGCCTGTGGCACATGCCCGTGGCACGGAAGTTGGTCAGGTGTTCAAACTTTTTACCAAATATTCTGCAGCCATGGGTGCAAAATATTTGGATGAGGAAGGTAAGGAACATCCTATTGTTATGGGTTGCTATGGTATTGGTGTGGGCCGTACTATGCAGGCGGTGGCTGAACAATACAATGACAAGGACGGTATGATGTGGCCCCGTGCGGTAGCGCCTTACGAAGTAATTGTATTGCCCATGAACACTAAGGATGAGCCAAGCACGAAGAAGGCCTTTGAAATTTATGAAGCATTGCAAAAAGCAGGGGTGGAGACCGTTATTGACGACAGAAACGAAAGGCCGGGTGTCAAGTTCAAGGATGCAGATTTGATTGGCTATCCTTTGCGGGTGGTATGCGGGCCTAAGACATTGGAACAGGGCAAATTGGAAATTAAAATCCGTAAGACAGGGGAAATGCGGATGTTGGATTTGCAAGGAAACTATATTCAAGAGATTAAGGATATTTTGGAAACATTATGAAATCGGTTCTGATTCCGGACAAACAAAAAACTGAACAATTGTTCAAACAACTTAACCTAAGTGACGCAGAATCTGCGTCACTCGTTTTCTTACAAGTTTCCCAAATTGAGATTGATGCGGAACTTGGAACATGGACTTTGGTGGGTAAGGGAAAATTAGAAAGTGACCTACAGAAGAAAATTGCGGAACAGCTGGAACAGACCTTTGGTTTGAAAAAGGTGAAATTTTTGCTTACGGAGCCGGAGGAAAAAAAGAAAAAGGTAACTGCCCTTAAAAAGGAAAAACCGGTGGAAGCGGAGCAAAGCAATTGTGAAACTGATGATGGGGATGATGAGGACAGCGATTTTGCCAAGGCCTATGCATCCCTCTACGCCCCTAAAAATATGAACATTGTCTTTGGCAATACGCCTAAAGGAAATATCCGTAGTATGGCCAGTATTACCGAAGAAGAAAACAGGGTTGTGGTGGAGGGCCATTTTGTTTCCACATTGGACAGGGACGGAAAACTGCAAAGTTTTGTTGAAAAGGAACTTCCGACCGGCGCCATTATTTTGACTTTCAATATTGCTGATGATACTAACGGGCTTTATGTGAGGTTGCGTTTTCCGGCAGAGCGTGACGGGGAGGGTGATTATTCCGTCCGGGCCAGAAAAGAATGTAATGATTTCAAACGCCGTTTGAAAGTCGGCCAAAGATTACGTCTGCAAGGAAATGTGGAACGTGACAAATATTTGTTCAACGAATTGGTTTTGATTCCCAAGGGTATTATGGTGGTGCCGGAAGAGAAAAGGGCGGATACGGCGACAAACAAACGGGTGGAATTGCATTGCCATACCATGATGAGCGGTATGGACGGCATAACGGATATGAAAAAATTGGTGGAACGGGCCGTGGAGTGGGAGCATCCTGCACTGGCGATTACAGACCACGGTGTTGTTCAGGCCTTCCCGTTTTGTGTTAAGGCGTTGTCGGAAATCAACGGGGTACGTAAGGAGTTGCAGTTACCCCCCAGCAATTTGAAATTGATTTATGGTATGGAGGGGTACATTCCTGAACATATTATCCTTTTGGCAAAAAATGAGGAAGGTCTCCGCAATTTGTACAAAATGGTATCCCTCAGCCATTTGCGTTTGTTCCACCGTCATCCTCAGTTGACCAAGGAAATGGTTATGCAGCACAGGGAAGGTATTTTGCTTGGCAGCGCCTGTGCCGCAGGTGAACTCTATAAAGCGTTGGTGGCCGGCGCGGCGGATGAGGAACTGGAGAAGATTGCTTCTTTTTATGATTATTTGGAAATCCAGCCAACGGGAAATAATGCTTATATGATGCGAAGCGGCAAATATACTCAGGCGGATGTGGAAAACTTTAACCGGAAGATTTATGAATTGGGGAAAAAATTAGGCAAATTAGTTGTGGGTACGGGGGATGTGCATTTCCTTAACCCTCAGGATGCGAAAGTACGTGCTGTCTTGCAGGATGCGCAAAAATATGATGATGCGGACAATCAGGCGCCGCTTTATTACAGGACGACGGAAGAAATGCTGGCGGAGTTCAGTTACTTGGGGGATGAAATTGCGGAGGAAGTTGTTATAACCAATCCGAAAAAAATTGCGGATATGATTGAAAATATGAAACCTGTGCCGGATGAGGATCAGCTTTATTCCCCGCATATTCCGGGAGCAGAAAGTTATATTAGGGATTTGGCTTACAAAAATGCCCACAAATTATATGGTGAAAAATTGCCCCAAATAGTGGAAGACCGTCTGAAATTGGAATTGGATTCCATTATCGGTCACGGGTTTGCGGTGTTATATTATATTGCACATAAATTGGTAAGACGCTCTTTGGAGATTAACTACATGGTAGGCAGCCGTGGCAGTGTGGGCTCAAGTTTTGTTGCTACCATGGTGGAAATTACAGAAGTTAATTCTTTGGCCCCCCATTACCGTTGCCCGAAGTGCTGCCATACGGAGTTTTTCACCAATAACGAATATGCTTCCGGGTTTGACCTGCCACAAAAAAAATGTCCCGAGTGCGGTGAGGACATGGCACGGGACGGACATAATATTCCTTTTGCGGTATTTATGGGTTTTCATGGTGACAAGGTGCCCGATATAGATTTGAATTTCAGCGAAGTGGCACAGCATTACGCCCATGAATATACCAAGGAATTGTTTGGCCGTGACAATGTCTGCCGTGCGGGCACTATTGCCACGGTGGCGGCAAAAACGGCGTTGGGATTTGCAAAAGGATATTTTGAAAAACGGAACTTTCACGCCCACCCGGCCTATATGTCTTCCATTATTGAAAGGTTGCAGGGCGTAAAAAGGACAACCGGCCAACATCCCGGCGGAATTATTGTAGTTCCCCGGGATATGGACATTCATTATGTTACGCCCATGAATTATCCCAGCAATGAACGGAAGATGAAACTGAACATTTTGGGAGAATATGACCCGCCTACGATTACCACCCATTTTGATTATCACAGCATCAATGACAGAATGGTAAAATTAGATATTTTAGGTCATGATGACCCGGGGATGATTCGTCATTTGGAGTTAATAATTCCCGGACTTAAGGCACGGGACATTCCCTTTGGCGACCCGGAAACTATGGCAATCTTTACGGGGACGGAATCCTTGGGGGTTACGCCGGAACAGATTGGCTGTGAGGTGGGAACCTACGGCATTCCTGAGTGCGGCACAAAATTTGTAAGGCAAATGATTGCTGATGTCAAACCCACAAAATTCAGTGATGTGGTGCGGATTTCCGGCTATTCCCACGGTACGGATGTGTGGCTGAATAATGCCCAGGATTTGATTAAGGAGGGAAAACCGGTTACAGATACAATTTCCACCCGTGATGATGTTATGACCCATTTGATTGCTGCGGGGGTGGAACCGTCCATTGCTTTTGAAACAATGGAATTTGTCCGCAAGGGGAATGCCCACAAAAAGGGGCTTTTGCCAAAGATGAAAGAGGCCATGGAAAAGGCCGGTATTCCCAAGTGGTATATGCAGTCCTGCGAAACCACCCAATATCTGTTCCCTAAAGCACACGCTGTGGCCTACGTTATGATGGCTTACCGTATCGCTTATTGCAAAGTGCATTACCCTAAAGAATTTTATGCCGCTTACTTTACGGAACGGGCTGACGCTTTTGACTTCACTATGGTGGTGCAGGGGAAAGAACATATTAAGAAATTTATTAAAGAAGTTTATGATGGCGGGTCTAAAGCAAGTCCCAAGGACAAGGCATCCGTCCCTTATTTGGAATTGGTTGTGGAAATGTTGGAACGGGGTTTTGTTTTTGAACCCATGGATTTGTATGGGTCAGATGCCACAAAATTCCTTTTGACGGAAAAAGGACTGCGGCCGCCTTTGGCATCCTTGCCGGGTGTGGGCAGCGAAGCGGCCAAGGCGTTGGCAAAGGCCATTGCCGAAGCAAAGGAGAAAAATGTGCCCTTCCTGAGCAGGGAGGATTTGATAAACCGCAGCGGTGTAGGCAAAGTGGTGGTTGATAAATTGGCTGAAGTTGGCGCTTTGGGAGATTTGCCGGAAAGCAATTCCATCAGTTTATTTTAAATAATCCTTGTACACAATTAAAAATTATAATATAATTGTATATATTATGAATCATTACAGATTAGAAGGAAGGAGAGCATTTTGCAATATAAGCGTGTTTTAACAATTCAAGATATCAGTTGTGTGGGGCAATGCAGTATGACGGTGGCTTTGCCGATTCTTTCCGCTTGCGGTTTGGAAACGGCAGTACTCCCCAGTGCTGTGCTTTCCACCCATACGGGTGGATTTAAGGGATTTACCTGTCGTGATTTGACGGAGGATTTTCCTGCCATTGGTGCCCATTGGGAAAAGGAAAAGATTAAGTTTGATGCAGTTTATACGGGCTATCTTGGCAGTGTTCAACAGGTGGAATATGTATTGCAAATTATGCAGTCCGCAGGGAAGCCGGAGTGTAAAAAAATTGTTGACCCCGCCATGGGGGACAATGGCAAACTTTATCCTGCCTTTAATGATGAATATGTCCAAGCAATGAAAAAACTTTGCGCTCGGGCGGATATGGTGATTCCCAATATTACGGAGGCAAGTTTTCTGACAGGGGTTGCCTACAAAACGGATTATGATGAAAAATATGTGAAAGGACTTTGCGACAAATTGCAGGAGTTGGGGGCAAAGACGGTGGTGCTTACAGGCGTAAGTTATGCGAAAGGCCGCACCGGCGTTGTTGTGGCAGATACTGCCGGCCTGCAATATTATGAACATGAACAACTTCCGCAAAGTTATCATGGAACGGGGGATGTGTTTGCCAGCGCTTTTACAGGCGCTTTAATGCAAAACAAAACGCCCATTGCGGCGGCAAAGATTGCGGCTGATTATACGGTACAATGTATCCGTAATACGGTTTCAGATAAGGAACATTGGTACGGTGTGAAATTTGAAACTTGTTTGAAGGGTTTGCAAAGAGAGTTGGAATGAAAAAACTTCTCCTGAGCATTTTAATGTTTTTGCTTTGTGCGGCGGCACAGGCAGAAAATCTCAATATTCGCTTTGCTGATACGGAAGTGGCGGACGCACTGCGTACCATTGGTATTGTTGCCGGAGTGAATATTGCGGTGGATGACAGTGTGAAGGGGAAGGTAAGCGCTCAACTTTTAGATGTAAATCTTGATGAAGCACTTAGAACAATTCTGGCAGGCAGAAATGCCACTTATTTTTATACAGAAAACGGAGTTATTGTTACGGCGGTCACCAATGCCAAATATTATGCCCAGGGCTTGAATGTGTATCATGTCAGCCATGTGTTCGTAAAGGATATTCGGGAAACAGTAAAAGGACTTTTTGAAGACGGTCAGGTGGTTTTTGATAATGACACAAATACCATCTTCTTAATGGGCGGTGAGCCGGAAACGGCTAAAATGCAACGAATTTTGGCATCATTGGACAGGGCGACACAGCAAGTTACTTTGGAAGCCCAGGTCTATGCGGTCAGCAGGGAAGATATGAAAAAACTTGGGGTTAACTGGGACTGGGACAGAATCCCCCAACGGGACAGCAGAACTGACAGCAGTGATGAGGATGATACGGAAGACAGAAATTATGGCGGCAAGTTCCGTTTTTGGCGGGGGTACTCTTTTCGCTTTGCGGCAACCTTAGATTTGTTGCAAACCAAGGGGCGGGCTAAATTGCTGGCAACGCCCAAATTGATTGTGGTGAACGGTAAGGAAGGCAGAATATTTGTAGGGGAAAAAATTCCCGTACAAACAGAACGGCATGACAGCGGCGGCCGTTACGAATCTACGGACTTTCTTGATGTGGGCGTGGATATGCGTTTCCAGCCACTTATCAGTAGTGACGGCAAATTGGTTACACTAAAAACTAAGTTGGAAGTAGGCACTCCCACTTTGGTGAGCGAATTGAATAACTACAAGATTACCAGCCGGGGAACGGAAACTGTGGTAAGAATCCAGTCCGGGGAAACTATGGTAATTGGCGGTTTGATCAATGAGGAAGAACAGCGGACTTTGCAGAAAGTACCGCTTTTAAGCAAGATACCTTTGTTGGGCGAGTTGTTTAAACACCGTACCAACATTAAGAATAAAGTTGAAGTAATTATGCTTTTGACCCCCTATGTGACGGTGGCGAGGGAAGCCCCCACCATCTTTGATATGGAGGAGGTCAAAAAATCTGTGTTTGAGGAAAAGATGAGGTGATGAAAATGATGGAAAGAAAGTTTGGCACAAAAATGATGTTGAATGTGGAAGGCCAATCCGTCGGGTTTGTGGATGACCTTTTGAATTTGGCGGTGCAACGCCGTGCCAGTGATGTGCATATTGAACCGTTGCAGGATAAAACCCGTATCCGTATCAGGGTGGACGGAATGTTGCAGCAGTTATGTGATTTGCCAAAAGGGGATCAGGATGCGGTGGTGAGCCGTATCAAGATTATTTCTTCCATGGACATCACCGAGAAACGCTTGCCCCAGGACGGTCATTTGGAAAAAAATATTGCAGACAGATTGGTGGATTTCCGGGTGAGCAGTATGCCCACTGTGTTCGGGGAAAAGATTGTTATCCGTATTTTGGACAAGACAAATGCTTATCTTACCTTGAACAATTTGAGTTTTTCCAATGAGAACTTGGATGTTTACAGGGATTTGTTTGCCAATCCTCATGGCATTGTTCTGGTAACCGGCCCCACGGGGAGCGGCAAGAGTACAACCCTTTATGCAACTTTAAGTGAACTGAACAAGCCGGAAATCAATATAATCACTTTGGAAGACCCGGTGGAATACCAGTTGCCCGGTGTTAATCAGATTGCTTTGAATACCAAAGCGGGTTTGAATTTTGCCAACGGGCTCAGGGCGGTGCTGCGTCAGGACCCGGATATTATTATGGTGGGGGAAATCCGTGATGAGGAAACCGCCCGCATTGCAGTACAGGCCGCATTGACGGGACATTTGGTTTTAAGCACTTTGCATACCAACAATGCGGTAGGCGCCATTACCCGTCTTTTGGATATGGGGATTGAACCCTACCTTTTGGCATCCTGCCTTCGTGGTGTGGTGGCACAAAGGTTGGTACGCAAGGTGTGCTACCATTGTTCGGAAAAATATGAGGCGAGCCCTGCGGAATTGGCCTGCCTGCACATGACGGTTAACGGCACACATTATTTGGTGGATGCCACCGGCTGTACGGAATGTTATGGCACAGGGTTCAACGGGCGTTTGCCTTTGCAGGAAGTGCTGACCGTGAATGATGAAATCAAGAACTTGATTAGCAAGAGGGCATCTGAAGAAGAAATTACCGCTGTGGCGGCCAAGAACGGTTTTTGTGGGCTTTATGAGGACGGTGTGAAGAAAGTGTTGGCGGGAGCCACCACTTTGGGCGAACTTTTGCGTGTTTCGGAAGTGGACAAGAAATAATGATTAGGGAACTTTTGCAAACAGCCCGCAATATGGGGGCTTCGGATTTGCATATAGTGAGCGGCGCTTTGCCCATGGTCAGGGTGGACGGAGTTTTGAAAACTCTGGGGGATAAAAAACTGACTGTGGCAGATACTGCCAAATGTGCTGAAGAATTGCATATTCATGAACTGCGTCAGGAAAAGGATGCAAGTTTTGCTGACGGGGGGCTGCGTTACAGGGTGAACGCTTATTTGCATCAGGATGCTGTTGCCTTGGCAATCCGTATTATTGCGGAAAATATTCCCAGTTTGGAAGAATTGCATTTGCCGGAGATTGTGTCAAAAATTGCAGAACTGAAACACGGGCTTGTAATTGTTACGGGCCCCACCGGCAGCGGTAAATCTACAACTTTGGCGGCGTTGCTGGACAGGATTAATGCTTTGCGTTATGTCCATATTGTGACTTTGGAAGACCCGGTGGAATATAAACATAATAACCGCCGGGCTTTGGTGACCCAGCGGGAAGTCGGTACGGACACCAAAAATTTTGCTGCCGGATTGAAATCCGCCCTCCGTCAGGACCCGGACGTGATTATGGTGGGGGAACTGCGGGATGCGGAAACAATGGAAACAGCGCTTACGGCGGCAGAAACGGGGCATCTGGTTTTGGCAACCATGCATACGGGGGATTCAACTGGCGCTGTAAACAGAATACTTGACGCTTGTGGGGAAAAAGTTAATTTGGTCCGCAGCCAGCTGGCCAATTGTTTGCAGGGGATAGTGGCACAACAACTTTTGCCAAGAACAGGCGGGGGCAGGGTGGCCGCCTGTGAAGTATTAATCGCCACACCGGCATTGAGAAATTTGATTCGTGAAAATAAAATACATCAAATTCCCAGTTTCATCCAGACCGGTTCCCAGTTTGGGATGCAGAATATGGATGTGGCTGTGCTGAAATTAAGAAGGGATGGTTTGATCAAATAATGTTAGAATATCGTGGTGCCACATTTGATGATGTGGAAGAAATTCACAAACTTTTGAATGATTATGCCAAGGAAGGGCTGATGCTGCCCCGATCCCGTAATTCCATTTATGAAAATTTGCGGGATTATATGGTGGCCTGTGACGAGGACTGCAAACTGGTGGGTTGCGGCGCCTTACATTTTGTGTGGGACAGGCTGGCGGAAATCCGTTCTTTGGCGATTGTTCCCGAAATGAAGAAAAGCGGCATTGGCAGTATGTTGGTTTCCTTGCTGGAGGCGGAGGGCATCCGTAAGGGGGCAAAATATTTTTTCACCCTTACCTATCAGCCGGGGTTCTTTGCCAAATGTGACTATATGCATACGGAGAAGGAAGATTTGCCGCAGAAGGTTTGGAAGGAATGTGTTTATTGCCCCCTTTATCCGAATTGTAATGAAGTGGCTTTGATTAAGAAGACGCCTGACTTTAGGGAAGACGAATTTGAATTTGAATAAAATTAAGGAGGAAAGATTATGAAGATTTTGATTTTGGCGGGTTCGCCACGTAAAAACGGCAACAGTTACAAACTGATTGAGGCCTTCAAGGAAGGTGCCGCCAAGCATGACATTACAGTTATGCCCGTGGGCAATATGAAAATTAACGGTTGTCTGGCCTGCGAATATTGCCACACTCAGGGCAACGGCAAATGTATTCAAAACGATGATATGCAACAAATTCATCCGTTGCTGGCGGAAGCGGAAATGATTGTTTTGGCAAGTCCTGTGTATTATTGGGGGTTGAGCGGCCAGTTGCAAAGTTGCCTGACCCGTTGGTATGCTCCCCACAGACCCGCAAAAGCAACAAAATATGCAGTGCTTTTGGCCAGCGGCAGTGAGGGCGTATATGATGGCATTGAGGCACAGTTGAAGGCCTGCCTGCCTTACTGCGGCGGAGAAATTTTGGGAATAATCAAAACCAGTATGGAGAAAAACAATTTGCAGGAGGCCTGTGAGGCGGCTAAAAAATTAGGGGCAAGTTTGTAAAAAAATGAATGTGCTTCTGAACATAGTCGGCATTTTGGTGGTCTTGGGGTGTTGCTATCTCATCAGTTATAACCGCAAAGATATCAGGTATCCGCTTATTGCCAAGGCATTGCTTTTGCAAATTGTTTTGGCGGTAATTTTGGTAAAAATTCCGCTGGGTGTTTGGGCGGTCGGTAAAGCAGGTGATTTTGTCACCAAGGTTGTGGGCTATTCCCGTGACGGATTGCAGTTTGTCTTTGGCTCTTTGGTTGACCCGACGGCTGCGACAGGATTTGTTTTTGTTGTGCAGGTCTTGGGGACGGTTATATTTGTAGGCGCACTGGTGGGTGTGCTGACTTATTTGGGCATATTAGGTTGGGTCATCGCCAAACTGGGACGGGTGATTGGCAAACTTACCGGCTGTTCCCAACTGGAAGGATTTATCAGTACCGCCAATATTTTCCTCAGCGACACGGAGTCCCCCTTGCTCATGAGCCGTTATCTTGGTTTTATGACCGAAAGTGAAATTATGGTTATGCTGGTGTCGGGCATGGGCAGTATGTCCATGAGCATTCTTGGTGGTTACATCGCCATGGGGATTCCGGCAAATTATTTGGTTATTGCCGGAGCATTGGTGCCCTTTGCCAGCATCGCTATCAGCAAAATTTTGTTGCCGGAATTGGAAAAACCGCAGATTGTGGAAGAAATTGATTTGTCCGGGCAGTCAAAGGCATCTAACCTGATTGAAGCTATTGCCAACGGTGCTATGGACGGAATGCAAATGGTGATTGCCATTGCGTCCGGTTTGGTGGCAATTATCTCTATGGTTGCTTTGGTGAACGGGGCTTTGGGAACGGTAAATTTGAAGTTGGAAGAAATTTTTGGTTGGCTTTTCTCGCCCTTGGGTTATCTTATGGGGCTGGACGGGGATTATCCGACCTTGGTGGGAAAACTTTTGGGCTACAAACTGATTTTGACAGAGTTTATGTCCTATGATGTGTTGGGAAAGATAGTGAATACAATGGACCGGCGTACCGCCATGATGCTCAGCATTGCCTGTTCCGGATTTGCCAATGTAAGTTCCATGGCTATTTGTGTGTCCGGTATTGCGGCCCTGTGTCCGCAAATGAAAAGCACTTTGTCCAAATTGGTGTTCAGGGGAATGTTGGGCGGTTTTGCTGTCAGCGTTGTGAACGCCATGATAGTCGGAATTGTTTTGTTGTTTTGAGATTAAAAGAGGCATCTTGTGAATTTTCACTGATGCCTTTTTTTTGGAGAATACTAAGTTCAGACCGATTACGGGCGGAAAAAAGTCCACTATTGCCATTTTGCGGTTGCCGGAGCGGTACGCCAGAAGATTTGGGGAAGGTGTGAAAAATATATTGCGGTTGTAGATCCCGGGCAAAGCATCGCTTTGCATAATATGAATGGTGGAAATTAATATTGGGTAAAAGTTATATTGACATAATTGGCTGTTGGTGGTAAAATATAGACATAAAAAGTGAGGTGCCCGCCCACAAGTGGGATTGCCCCCTATAGAATAGGTTAAGAAAAACCACCTACAGGAGCCAACTGTTTGGGTGGTTTTTTCTTATGGTTAACGCTTTGCAAGACAATTAAGAATAAATGTAAGCAACGCCAGTAAGAACATGCCAAAGGCCATAAGGTCTTTGAAATCAAAATTCTTCATAAGCATCACCCCCTTTACGGAGGCAATCACCACCTGCACACGAGCATCTCACGGATGGTATTTTAGCACACATTTGCAAATAAATCAAGGAAAAAGGGGGAAGGCATGAAGTTTGAGAATTTAGCGAAGTTGTATCGGGCGCGGAACACTGCACTTTAAGAACTTGAAATCTGCAAAAAAACGTTTCGCCACAGAGCGGCGTTGGTAAAAAAAGTTCTTTGTACTTTTTATTTCTTTTATAGTATAAAATTTGTAAAATGAAAGGAGATTTGCAAAATGGAATTAGATGAGCAGAAAGAGGAATTATTGGACAATTTGGCAAAGGAAATTGTGGCGAAGAACGAGATTCGTTCGATTTCAGATTTGGGAAAATTAATTATCGGTAAAATGGGCGAGGCAGTTGGTGTGGTTATGTTAGAGCAGATGGCAGAGAATAATGGTTATTCAAATACCGGGATGGAAGAAAAAATTTTGGCATTGCATGTTGCGGGAAAGGGCAGGCGTGATATTGCTTGGCTCATGAAAGAATCTTGGAATTTGAAGGTTACCAAGGAAGTATTTGATAATATTTTTAAAACATTGCCGGAACGGGTGAGCAAGTGGAGACAGCGTGACTTGAAGGAATTCTATCCTTTTGTTTATGTGGATTCTTTCATAGTTGCGTTTAAAGGAGATAACGGGAATAAGTTCTATAACTTCTTCTATGCTTTCGGTTATGACGCTGAGGGTGAAGGAGAGGTGTTAGGATTTTGGTTGATTGACCTCAATGAGATTCATCCTGTCAAACAGATTCTTAAGGAACTTATGAATAGGGGTGTGAAGGATATTTCTTATTTGGTTATGAATATACTTTCGGAGGACAGGGAAGAGATAGAATGTCTGTTTCCTAAAGTGATTGTGCAGAACAGTATTGCTGTTTTGTTTAGGCGTACCATTGATTTTATACTGGGAAGTGATAAAAAGAAGGTTTATTCCCAGGTTAAAAAAGTATATTGTGCTAAAAATTTTAGTGATGCGTTGGATGAGTTTGAAAAAATTAGGGAAGCATGGCCGCAACATTCTGGGATGTGGAAATGTTGGGAAGAGTATTTGCCACATCTGAGGCAGATGTTCATGGAAGGTGATGCGGTTAGAAAAGTTTTGTGTAATGTTGATGTTCTGCTGGAATTACATGAGGGTTTTGAAACGGTCACGAAGAAAAAATATTACAGGGATAAAGAGAATTTCTTTCAGGAGCAATATCTTGAAATGTTGGGTATGCATGCCAACAATATTTCATGGAAAGGGAATTGGAAGAAAGTAAAAAAAGAACTGGGGATAGTAGAGGAAAAGAGAACTAGAAGAAGATAATACAGGAATGATAAATGTCGTTTGAAAAAACACGAAAAAAGGTATAAAAGTCGTTTGAAAAAAATAAAAAAAACAAAAAAAGTCCCTTGAAAAAAGTATAAAAAAACAAAAAAAGTCCCTTGAAAAAGTTTGAGTTATGTTGTATAATTTTGTAAAAATGGAGGGAAAAATGTTAGAGCGTAAGATAGAAACTATGCTTATAAAATGGAAAAAACAGAAAAATCACAATCCTTTGATTATAAAAGGATGTAGGCAGTGCGGAAAAACTTCCACAGTGCTTCATTTTGCAGAACATAATTACAAGAACGTTATATATCTGAATTTTATGGAGAACCCGGAATATTGCAGTTTCTTTTCCGGTTCATTAGAAATTGATTATTTGTTGATGCTCTTCGGTTCAAAGTTTCAAAAAAAATTAGTTCCACATAAAACATTATTTATTTTTGATGAGATTCAGGATTGTCCGGAAGCGAGAACAGCACTAAAATTTTTTAAGCTGGACGGAAGATTTGATGTTATTGCCACCGGTTCTTTGCTTGGAGTTAGCGGTTATGGAAAAACGCCTAAGCCAGTGCCTGTTGGTTTTGAAACGATTGTGGAAATGCGTCCCATGGATTTTGAGGAATTTTTGTGGGCAAACGGCGTACAATCGAAGCTGATTTCTTACTTAAGGAAGAATGTACAGAAAGAAAAAGTTATTCCGCAAGCGATTCACTTGCAGTTTAGGCAACTGTTGTTGAAATACATTGTTGTGGGCGGTATGCCGGCAGTTGTTCAAAACTTTGTTGATAACAATGATATGGTGTCGGTATTGCAGATGCAGCGTAATATTGTCAATGAATATAGGGATGACATGGTTAAATATGCAGAAAATAAAAACAAAGCACTCATCAGGGAATGTTTTGATTCAATTCCTAAACAACTAAGTAAAGAAAATAAAAAATTTCAATATTCACTGGTAAAGAAAAATAGCACATCTGCAACTTTTTCAGGTGTTTTGCAATGGCTGCAGGATGCCGGTATAGTAGTAAAATGCTGTAATCTTCATAACCCGGAATTGCCGTTGACGGCACAGGCGGATGAAAACGTTTTTAAGATATATATGTGTGATACCGGCTTGTTTATCAGTATGTTGGATGATGGTACTCAGTTTGATATTTTGCAGGGAAATTTGCTGAGTTATAAAGGTGCAGTTTTTGAAAATATTGTGGCGGATTTTTTTGCTAAAATGGGCAGAAAACTTTATTATTTCCGTAAAGATTCAGGATTGGAAATAGATTTTGTTATTCGTTATCTTGGGAAGAGTACGCTTGTGGAAGTGAAAGCGACTCAGGGAAATGCCAAGAGCGTAAAAACGGTTTTAAGCCAACCGCAAAAATATCATGTCTGTTCGGCTATTAAGTTGGGGGATTATAATATAGGCAGAACTGATGATGTTTTGACTTTGCCGCTTTATTGCGGTTTTCTGTTGGATATGGTTTGATTTTGTGATTTAAGGTATTTTTTGAAAACATTGTTTTTAATAAGAGGAGGTATTATTATGGCGTATCCGAAACCGTTGTCACAAAAGACATTGGAGAAAATGTATTCCGGGTTGAAACCGGAAACAATGGAGTTTTTGCATCATTTTTTTAGGGCGGCATCCAATCTTTATGGGATTGTCTGTTTGGAGGATTTGTTTGGGATTTATAAAGATTTGTTCGTAAAACGTAACGAGGCGGGCTTGGAAGACAAGAAATATGTGAAGGATATAACATGGAACGAATTTGTTGATTTTTCGTCAGTTGTCCGCAGGGATGGAAATGTTCCGTATTTCATATATGAGTTATCAGAAGTGTATTCTGCGGAAAAAGATGCTATGGAGGAACGCCTGCTTATCAATAAGGAACTGCTTCACAAAGGGTACTATAAATTTGGCTTTACGGATTCGTTAATAAGAACGCAGGGGGACAAACCCTTTTATGTTCCTCAAAATTTTTTGGATTTTGAGAAACACATCTTGTCGCCAGAAGAAAAGAAACTCCTGAAATTTTTTGAAAATCTTAAATCCACTGCCAAAGAAGTTCCCGTGTATATTGATCGTGAGAATGATCATACGGATTTTTACAGTTGGAACACTAATAAAGGCAGATATTTGAAAAATATCCATAACATTGTGGGTTTTGACGCTTGTATGGTCAGGGCTTTTGGCGGTTTTAATAAACTGCCGTATTTTGAAAATAAAAGATTGTTCACAGAGGATGGTGACTTAAGAAATTTTGCAGAGCAACTTTTATTTCATTGTGTTTTTTTGGCAAAATCCTGTGTACTTATGCCAAATGAATTGATACAAGATACAGAAATGTGGCTCAGCGAAATGGGGGTTGAGTTGTCAAATAAACAGTTGGGAGAATATTTGGAGTTGATAATGAATTTTAACAATAATTTGCGGACGTGGGGAAACAGGGGATTTACACCGGATGAACTCTTTCACATCAATATGCAGAAAAATCCCAATATGGTACCGAAGATTAATTTTGGAGACGGGTATAAAAAAATGTTTGAGGAGGGAAACTTCAGCATAGAAGAATTACGTCAGAAGGTCTTTGATGACGAAAAACTTACCTTGCCGTTGAAGAAGAGCATTTTGGACGGGTTGAATGATTTGGAAAAGAAGATGTGATTATATCAGGATAAAGGAATTAGGAATCAGGAATTAGGGGAAGAAGATAATGCGTAATGCGGAATTCGCAATGCGTAATTATGGTAAAATGTTCCTGTGATTAGAGCGGGGAGGTTAGCATAGTGCGAACTTCTTCATTTTAATCACAGGAACTTTTTTTGCAATCTCAAGTCAGTTTTAAGAGCGTTTGTGCAAGCCGGCTTAAAATTTTTATGTTCAACAGAAATAACTCAGCGTTAAAAAGCATTTGGAACTGCAAAATCTCATTATCAATCTTACGTAAGATTGGACAAATCTTTCGTAAAATTAGAAACCGCTTTTCACGCTTTTAATTGCGTTTTGTTGACGAGTGATTTTATTGCTGAAAATACTTTTAGTGTGAAGAGGACTGTTATTTTCGTTCAAAATCATAAAAGTAAAAAGTTTTAATCACGTGATTTTTTAGAAAAATCACGTGATTAAAAAAATGTTATTTCACGATTTTTTCAGTTTTGGAGAGAGAATTTTTTTTGAAAGTTGTTTCAGTTGTTGTGAGGGACGGATTGAATTGAGAGTTGATGAAGTTGTGAGAATAAAATTTAGTGTCCGTGATGTTACGCAAACGGAACATTGATTTTGTTGTATTTTATAATGTGGTATTGTATAATATAATAAACTATCTGTTATTTGTGTAGAACGAAGATTGAATTTGGGTGGCGACCAACCGCTGAAAGGAGATTGAAAGATGAAAAAAATTTCTACTGCTGAAAAATTGAAGCGTTATATGGATGCCGGATTTCCTATTTTGTATGTCAATACTTTTGAGGAAATCAGAGAAACAGAAGAAATTATTGAAGCGGCGGGATATCGTGAAGTTTTGGAATGGTCTTATGCTAACTGTTTTAAGTTATACAAGAATGGCAAATTGACCGATGATCATTTTGAGGGGATGTTGCAGGGTGACACACTTGATGTTGTATTACATGACTTGGTGGTTAACCCGGATTGGAAACTGGACGGTAAAGTATTGATATTCAAAGATGTACATCATTTTTTGGAAGACCCTAAAACCATTGCCCGGTTCAAGGAATTGGTCAACCGTATCAATGGTAATGAGGATTTTACCATTGTATTTTTGTCTCCGGTAGTGATTGTTCCCAAGGAATTGGAAAAATTTATCACTATTGTTGATATTGATTATATGACTTTTGAAGAAATCCGGGCGGAAATAGTCAATTTTATTAAATCACAGGGACTGCCTATGGTGGCAGATTCATTGTTGGATGAATTGGCAATGGCTTTTAAGGGGCTGACCAAGTTTGAAATTTATAACCTTTTGGCATTGGCATATTCTGATGATGGGCAGTTGACTAAGGGAGATTTGCAATTGATTTTTGAACAAAAGAAGCAACTGATTATGAAGTCGGGTATTTTGGAGATGGTACAAGTCAAGGAAACCATTGACGATATTGGTGGTTTGGAAAATATGAAGGAATGGCTGAAGAAGAAAGCCAAAGTTATTAAGAATATCAACGAGGCAGCCAAGTTTGGCGTGGAAAATCCAAAAGGGGTTTTAATTGCCGGTGTACCCGGTTGCGGAAAATCATTGAACGCCAAAGCGGCGGCGGCTATGTTTGAAGTGCCATTGCTCCGTATGGATATGGGGCGGTTGATGGGCAAATATGTGGGTGAGTCCGAAGGCAATTTGCGTAAAGCCATTGCCTTGGCGGAAGCCATTGCTCCTTGTGTATTGTGGATAGACGAATTGGAAAAAGCATTTGCCGGCATCGGCAAGGGTCAGGGCGGCAGTGAAGTTACCACCCGTCTTTTCGGTAATTTCTTAACATGGATGCAGGAAAAGGAAAGTCCTGTATTTGTTATGGCAACGGCAAATAATATTACGGATTTACCGCCGGAACTGATGCGAAAAGGACGATTTGACGAGATTTTCTTTGTGGATTTGCCGAACAAGGAAGAGAGAAAAAAGATTTTTGAAATTCATATTGGAAAACGGCGTAAGAATGACCTTGCGGACATTGATTTGAACAAGTTGGTGGAAAAGACAGAAGGGTACAGTGGAGCGGATATTGAGGGAGTTGTCAAGGATGCGGTGGAGGATGCCTTCGCCAATGACAAGAATAAGGTTGATACAGATAATATCCTGCGTATGATTGAGCAAACTCATTCTTTGTCGGAAATAATGAAAGAGCCGTTGGAGAAGATGAAAAAGGAATACAAAGACCGCAAATTCAAAAATGCGTCAAAATAAAATTTTAAGGAGGAAAAATTATGAAAAAGATTAAACTGCCGTTGGAGATGGCGAATGGGGTTATGGTTCGGACTTTGGACGAACTTAAAGAAAACTGGGATTTGGAAAAGATTGTCGGTTATTTTGGTGACGGGCGTTTGGTAACTTGGTTAAATGACCGTTATTACACTGATTTGGCTGAACAGGTGCAGAAGATTACCGCAAAAGGAGCGGAGGCACAAAAGGAACTTTGTGCTGTTTTTGGTATGGAATTTAAGCAGGACGAAGTTGTGGATGAGGAAGTATTGGCAGAGCGGAAAAGGAAACTTGATATTTTACGTCAATTTACCAGTGATGACGAGATTTTGAAAAATGTTGATAGTGTGGCGTTTAATCAAGAGGATTTGGCGGATTTGTTGGATGAAGGTGTGGAAAAAATTTACCTTTGCAATGGCAAGTTTAGTGTGCCTTTGAATATTAGCGGGAAAAAGTATATTGGTATTACTGATGCCGAAGTGTATATTGGCAAAGACGAGTTGCAAGATTTTGATAAGTTGGGAATTAGTTTTGAGAATGTGAAGTTTGATGAGAAGTATCAGAAGTTGGTGGAGGAGAAGAGCAAGAAGCGGGAAGAAGAAAGAAAAGCGGAGGAAGAACGCATAAGGTCAGAAAAATCAGTCAAGGTTGGGGATGTTATCAAACTTGGAGAGTGGCACAGCGACCCGATAGAATGGCAGGTGTTGGAGGTTAAGGACGGTAAGGCACTGTTGCTTAGTAAATATGCTTTGGCTTGCAGAAAATATCATGAAACTTGTGTTGATATTACTTGGGAAAACTGTGATTTGAGAAAATGGCTGAATGGAGAATTTTTTCAAAAGGCCTTCAAAGGGGATGTGGCAAAGTGTGTTGTGGAAAGCCATGTGCCCGCTCATTATAACCCCGATTACAGCACCGACCCGGGGAATGATACAAATGATAAAGTTTTCCTTTTGAGCGTGAAGGAAGTGTTACAATACTTCAAGAAGGATGAGGAAAGAATCTGTATGCCATTGTCTTTTGTGAAAAGTGAAGGGGCTTGGGTTGGTGATAATGGGGGATGTTGTTGGTGGCTGCGGTCGCCCGGCCGCAATGCCTACGATGCTGCAATTGTCAACTTTGCTGGCTCTGTCCTTTCCAGTGGGGACGGTGTCAATGATGGTAACGATGTTGTTCGTCCCGCTTTTTGGTATTCGCCCGGCGGTGAGGGTTGAACTGAGTAAGATGTAAGGAGGGGGAGAAAATGTTAGTGTATAAATACATGGATTTTTGTAAATTTGAAGATTTGGTAAAAACACAATCATTACTTTTTGTTAATCCATTAACAAAATGGGAAGATAAAAATGAGGGATTTATTTATAGGATTGCTAAAACCGAAGAAGGCAGAAATTTGGTTAGAGAAGTTATCAAAGAAAAGAATCCCAATAAAAAAATAGCAGATGAAATGATTAAGTTGTTTGATGATGGTGGTATAAAATTTTGTAATAACTTAGACAGGACTAAACTCGATTGGTTTAATTTACGTTGTCAATCATGGTGTTTGAGAAATGAAAATGATGAAAAACAAAAAGATAGGGATGAGTATATGTGGAAAAATTATTGCGTTGGTGATGGAGTAAGGATTGTTGTTGATAATTCAAAGTTTGATACCTTATTTTATTTTGAGGACAGGGTAAGAGGATTTAAAATTGAGTATATTGCAGAACCAAAAAATAATGATGACATGAAAAAAGAAATAGGGAAAATAGTAGATAAAGGTGGTGCAACATACTATCCAAGAATTTTTAAGTATAAATACAATTCATTTGAAGTCGAACAGGAGTTTAGATTTTATGTTCAAGGTTTTGCTTGCAAAGAATATGCAAAAGTTTTAATAGATACTGGTATTGTAAACTTTATTGATGGTATATGGATTAAACCCAATTCTGAAAAAAGTTCTATTGATAAAGTTAGAGAACTGTGTAGGGAATATGGGTTGTTAGAAAAATTAAATTTTAATTTAGAAAAGAACTAGTGAGAGCTTATGTCATTCAGAAATTAAGCAAAAAATTTTCTCGGATTTATTTTTTTTAGGTAAAGTGCAGACCGTTGGTTCGCACGGGTGCGGAACCTTGCACTTTGAGAACTTGAAATGTGCAAGAACCCGTCCCCCTACGGTTGGGAATTGAAAAAAAGTTATATTGACATAATTGGCTGTTGGTGGTAAAATAAAGACATAAAAAGTGAGGTGCCCGCCCACAAGTGGGATTGCCCCCTATGAAATGGTTAAGAAAAACCACCTACAGGCAGCAACTGATTGGGTGGTTTTTCTTATGGTTACAGTTTTGTTAAACATTGGAGGTAAATAAAAATGACTGTTATGGAGAAAAAAATTAATTCAATGCTCACTACTTTGGATGAAAAAAGAATTGAGGATGTTTTTAAGTATGTTGAGTATCTTGTTTTCTTGAAAGAAAGGGAAACAAAAGGTGATAATATTTCCAAAATTACTCAAATTCAAGATTTGTTGGCAGGTGAAAATGTTTGGAAAAATGAAGATGAGATGTTGGCGGAAATGGCAGAGTTTCGCAGGAGTCGTATGGCATGAAATTCTTGCTTGATACAAATGTGCTTATTTCTGCCTTTGTGTTTCGTGGTGTAACATTTAAGGTTTTGTTACGATTGCTTGATATTAAGGCAGAAATATATGTGTCGGAATATGTGGATAAAGAATTTAGGGATAAATTGTCAGAAAAATGGACGGACAGGGCAGAGCAGGTATATCGCTTGTATCGTCAATTAGATTTCAAATTTTGTAAAAGTGCAAATAAAAAGTTGGGTGATTTACGAGACCCCAAAGATATTCCGATTTTAAGCGATGCGATATTTAATGGAGTTGATGTTATTATAACTGGTGATAAGGATTTTCCTGAGGCGGATTTGGAAAAGCCGTTGGTGCTGTCGCCAGATATGGTTATGGACTTTTTGGATAAGTATTTTTAGTTGGGCGATGAGCGGAACCTTGCACTTTGAAAACTTAAAATGTGCAAGAACCCGTCCCCCTACGGTTGGGAATTGAGAAAAAAGTTATATTGACATAATTGGCTGTTGGTGGTAAAATATAGACATAAAAAGTGAGGTGCCCGCCCACAAGTGGGATTGCCTCTTATGGATTAGTTATGAAAAACCACCCACAGCGGGCAACTGATTGGGTGGTTTTTCTTATGGTTAACGCTTTGCAAAACAATTAAGAATAAATGTAAGCAACGCCAGTAAGAACATGCCAAAGGCCATAAGGTCTTTAAAGTCAAAATTCTTCATAAGCATCACCCCCTTTACGGAGGCAATCACCACCTGCACACGAGCATCTCACGGGCGATATTTTAGCACATATTTGTAAATAAATCAAGGAAAAGTCCCCCTACGGGTGGTGTAAGTGTTGTTGAAGGTGTGAAAAAATATATTGTGGTTGTATCGGGTGCGGAACATTGCACTTTGAGAACCTGAAATGTGCAAGAACCCGTCCCCCTACGGGTGGCGTAGGTGTTGTTGAAGGTGTGAAAAATATATTGCGGTTGTATCGGGTGCGGAACCTTGCACTTTGAAAACTTGAAATGTGCAAGAACCCGTCCCCCTACGGGTGGCGTAGGTATTGTTGAAGGTGTGAAAAAAATATTGTGGTTGTAGGGGCACGGGTTCTTGCCACAGGCAAGGTTCCGAGCCCGTGCAAAGCATCGCTTTGCACAATATGAATGATGGCATCAGAAGAACGTAAAAATGTACGATTAAAAGAATATGATTACCGCACGGCGGGATACTATTTCATTACGATATGTACGCAAAAGAAGGAACACGCATTTGGTGAAATAGTGAATGAAAAAATGCAGTTGTCAATGATTGGAGATATTGCAAAAAATACTTGGATTGATTTGCCGAATAAATTTTACAACATCCGATTACATAGGTATGTGATTATGCCCAATCATATACACGGGATATTGGAAATTACGGAATGGGATGAGAAAATCAGCATTATGGACGTTGTAAAAAGGTATAAATCTGTAGTTACTTATGGGTGTGGTAGAAAGATTTGGCAAAAAGGGTTTTATGAGCATGTTATCCGTAATGAAAAAGATTATTTGCGGATAGCAAAGTATATTGACGAGAATGTATTGAAATGGAGTTTGGACGAATATTTTTAGTTGTGTAGAGTGCAGACCGTTGGTCTGCCCGGGTGCGGAACCTTGCACTTTAAGAACCTGAAATGTGCAAGAACCCGTCCCCCTACGGATTGGCATAGGTGTTGTTGAAGGTGTGAAAAAATATTGTGGTTGTATCGGGTGCGGAACCTTGCACTTTAAGAACCTGAAATGTGCAAGAACCTGTCCCCCTACGGATTGGTACAGGTGTTGTTGAAGGTGTGAAAAATATATTGCGGTTGTAGGGGCACGGGTTCTTGCCGCAGGCAAGGTTCCGAGCCCGGGCAAAGCATCGCTTTGCACAATATGAATGATGGCAATTGATATTGGGTAAAAGTTATATTGACATAATTGGCTGTTGGTGGTAAAATATAAACATAAAAAGTGAGGTGCCCGCCCACAAGTGGGATTGCCCCCTTATAAAATGATTATGAAAAACCACCTACAGGGGTCAACTGTTAGGGTGGTTTTTCTTATGGTTAACGCTTTGCAAAACAATTAAAAATAAATGTAAGCAACGCCAGTAAGAACATGCCAAAGGCCATAAGGTCTTTAAAGTCAAAATTCTTCATAAGCATCACCCCCTTTAACGGAGGCAATCACCACCTGCACACGAGCATCTCACGAGCGGTATTTTAACATACATTTGCAAATAAATCAAGGAAAAGGAGAAGGGTATGGATTTTGAAAATTCGGCGAAGAAATTTGTCCCAATTTTAAAGGATTTTTTGGAGTCCTATGTTGAAAAGGATGCCAGCGTTTCCAACAAGGAATGGTTGAAAAATCAACTGGAAAAGCAGGCATTGGATTTTGCCAAAGACAAGTTGCAGGCCTACAGTGACGAACTTGTTGAGGGCGTGGAGAGTTATGACAAGACATTAACTTCCCTCCGTGAACACACTGCCAATGGCGGTAAGGCGGAAACATGGCTGGCAGAAAATGTTGCCAAGTCAGGCAAAGAGTTAAGTCCGTCTGAATTACAAATGGTGGAAAGAACACTTGGACAGGGTGGAGAAATGTTGCTCCGCAATTTAAAGGCGGGTGAACTGCACCGTAATGCGGAAAAATCTGTTGAGGAAACTATTGCGGAAAATTCGCTTATTGATAATTTTAATTCTGCCAGCGATGCTCAGGGAGGGCGCTATGTGGCAGAGGTGGATGTAACCGGTGAGGGTTCAGTATATGGTCGCAATCAGTTTGATATTGCTGTGGTGGATAAATTAACTGGTCAAAAACTTACCAATTATTTGGTTAAGTATGGTAAAACCGCAGTGGAAACGATTGAGATGGTGAAGAGTATTGGCAATGCGGGGGAAACTTTGCTTGTACCTTCAGAACAGTTGGACGAGGTGAAAAAGGGCTTACCCGGTTGGAAGGTGGCAGATGCTTTGGGCGGAACTCCTTTAGTAAGAGTTATGGGCAGTCCGCTTACCAAGACATTGGTGGATAAATGTTTGAATGGTGAATTGTTTGATACTGCTAAAAAGGTTATGAACAAGACACCGGGGGAACTTATAGAAAATATTGCGGGGATTGCGAAAACCAGTGGTGTGCTTTCCGCAGGGTTTATGGGCGGTTTGGAAAAACTGGCTAATAATGAACCAATAGGCAGTGTGAATGTCAGGCAGATGGTGGAAGATGCGGTAACAAGCGGAAATTTGCAGGGGTTGAAAACTGCGGCATCGGGGGCATTGGCAACTTATGTACAAAAGGGGATGACCAAGTTAATTCCTAAGAGTACACCCGCTTCAGTTATTTCAGGTATTGCCAGCACTGGTATTGAGGCAATCAATGTTTTTAATAAGGTTTCCAATGGCACAATGTCTGTGGGGCAGGCGATGGAAGATTTTGCCAATCAAAAGGTGGCAATGGTTTTTGAAAATGTTTGGGGCAAGTTTGCCAAGAAGGCAACGGTAGCCGCTTTGAATTATGTTCCCGTAGTGGGCCCTTATTTAAGTACTTTGGTTGCCAGCGGTACATTGGATTTTGTAGGTACGGCGATTAAACAAAAGGTTACACATGTTGTGAAGGAAAAAATTGTGCCTGTGGTCAAAACAGTTGTACATAAGGTTTGTTCAACAGTACGTAGTGTGGCATCAACCGTTTGGAATGGTGTTAAGAGTGTTGCCAAAAGTTTGTTTTCTTGGTGGTAAAAGGAGGTATTTATTATGGTACCGTTGGACAAAGAACAGGACGTTGAGGAAAAAATAATAAAAGATAAGGAGGTGGTATTATGGCAAGATTTGAAGTAGCATATCGGAGAACTCCTAATAGTGGAGTGCAAAGGACGGTAGTGACTGCGGATACAAGGGAAGATGCTAAGGCAATAATCCGTAGAAAAAATGCTTCTTCCAAAGAATTGGAAATTTACGAAGTAAAAGAGAAATGAAAATGGTAAAAGCCCTGCTTTTGGTAGGGCTTTTATGTTACTTTCATGTTACGCAAACGGAACACCGCTGGTATTGTGTTTTATGTTATAATAGGGAAAAATTAAGAAAGTTGGTGGTGGGGATGTTGGATAAGGAATTGGAAACAAGGGAATTTTATGAGGACTTGGGTTGGCAGGTGTGGTCTTGGCGTACAGGCCGCGGCATGACCCAGCAACAGTTGGCGGATGCCTGTGGGGTGTCCCGTTCCAGAATTTCTTTGATTGAATCGGGCAGGACTCATTTGAATTTTGATACTTTTATTTTGCTGGCAAAGGCGTTGGGCATTGAGCCCCATGTGTTGCTTGACCCAAAGGAACGGAATAATTTGATTCGTCTTGATGCGGACCCGGAGATACAAAAGATTGTTAAGGAACTGGATAATTTCTGTGAACAGGCGGAGAAGGAGAATAAGAAGGATGAATAATAGTGATAAGAAGTATGTTTATGGTGGGTTGAAAAGGGACAATTTTTGGAAAGAAGAAACCGTTTTGCCGGGGCAAAACGGTTTCTTCATGTGGATTTTAAAGTGGTTGAAAAAAATCTTTTGACCAAAAAGCATTTTTTCAATTTTGGAAAGTAAAATTAATTTGTGAAAAGGGCTTTTTTGGTATATGTGTGGTGGTAAGATTTGTTCGTAACCGCAATGGTGCGGTGTTGGGTGTTAAATGAAAGGGATGTTAATTATGAGACAGATGGGTTTGAATTTTAAAATTGTGGCACAAAAGGTAGGTGCAGTAGGTAGTTAAAATTTTATGGAGGTTGTATGTCGAAGAATAACTTGAAAAAAGTTACAGAATGTGTTTTGCCTAAGTTGGGCAAAGAAGAAAACAAAAAGTTTGTGGATTATGATAATTTGCAAACGATTTATGCGGAGATTTTTCCGTCCCAAACCATTAGGGATTATTGGCAGGAAATTAGCTTTGAGCCGATTTTGGCTGACGCTGCCTTAATTCTTTATTACAATTATGATTTTGACCTTGTGAAAAAAGTTGCCCTGATGCGTGGACTTGAAAAATTTGCAGATGCAGAAACGAAAAGCAGAATTGGCAAATATTTTGAAGAAGTGAAGAACAGTTTGGAGGAATTTCAAAAAGATTATGATAATGCTGTTTTTGAGGTGAGGGTTGAAAGAAAAGCAGGAAATTTAAAACGGAACTATGATCCTATTTCTGAGGGTATTACCAAAGATTATTCCACTGCAATATTTGTTGCCAAGAAAATTTTTAATGATGGGTGGGGTTGGAAAAAATATGTTAGTATCATAAAACGCAGGGTAGTTGTAAAAAAGGATTTTGTAAAGACCAAGGAGATGGAAGAAAAACCGCAGGTATATGAGCAAGTTGGTGCTTTGATTTTTAACTGTGATGGTGAAATTGAAAGTATTGGCAATGAATGGGAAAATGACTTAAATTCAAATGCAATTACGATAGGCAGTTTTTGTGTACATGATAACAGCGAAGCGTTTCCTAATCATAAGTATATTAGTTTGCCCATGCCTTTTCATAAGGGGGATGTTGTTAAAAACGTGGTCAGTGGTAATTATTGTGTAGTTAAAAAAGCGCCGGCAAAAGGGAAATCTTTTGAAAAATTTGAAAAAAGTAAGGCCTATGGTTTGGGTGACGAAAAGTGGTTTGAAAAATATATTGATGTTTTTGAAATGAGAGAAGATGGATATTTGGGATATTCGTCCACTCATTGTTTTTATCTTGAGGCAGTGTCAAAGGATGAAGATTCTTATTTGTATGGTTGTTTGAAATGTGCCGGGAAATTGATAGCAAATTGCAAAGATTCTTTTCAGTTTAGCAATTTCAGTAATCTGTTTGTAAAATATCTGGAAGAAAAAGAAGCCAAACAGTATGCAAAAAAATTGGAAAAGAATTATTAAGTTAAAATTAGTTAGTAGTTTGAGGTGAAAGATGTGGAGTAAAACAAGACAGGTTTTATTGAGTAAGTTAGCCCCGAGTTTGCAGGGCAGGGTCAATTTTATCAGGGAAGAATTTACAACAAAAAAACTTAAGTATTGGAGTACAAGACCTGTATTTAGGGTGACGGTGGATGGCAAGACATGGTTTGCAACAGGTTATTATGATTTTTGGCAGTTTATTCCAGCCAGATTTATGCAGAGGGAACTTGTAAGCAACAACAAAAAATTGGCCGAAAAGATTGGGGATGCATTTTGGAAAGAACCTGAGGGAGACAGGACTGGTTTGGTAGGATATGCAATACATGAATACTTTAATGTACTGTCTTTGGAAGAGTGCTTAAAGCCGGAGCAAGGGTTTTGTAACATTTTAGCCGTGTTGGACTATCGGTTGGGGAAAAGGCGTTTAAGAAAGATGTTGGAAGAAATTGATTCTTGTCCTGATTTTTTGTACAAATGGATTTTGCTCAGGGCAGAGGCAGAGGGGTTGTTAGAGAAGAAAAAGGAGGTCGGTTAAAATGTGTTTTCCGATTGATGTATTTTTACCGATAAGAATTAGGAGTGATGCGAGAATTATTAAAGAAAGAGGCAGTATGTTAATTAGAGGAAAGTTTGCAGAGGCAAGGGTTTATAGTGAAGATGTGGAGCAGTATGCTGTGGCACAAATTCAAATGCTGTGTGATAATGAGGTGGCAAAGGGCAGTGTTATCCGGGTGATGCCGGATGTCCACCCCGGCAAGGTTGGAACTATTGGCTTGACCATGACCGTTGGCAAAAGGATAATGCCCAATTTGCTGGGTGTAGATATTGGTTGCGGTATCAGTATGGTGAAACTTAAGGCCAAGTATTTGGAATTTGCCCAGTTGGACAAGGTTATTCGGGAACGGGTTCCCGGCGGTTTTGCGGTGCGTAATGCTCCCCATAGTTTAGCGGATGAATTTAATTTCAGTGATTTGCATTGTTTCCGTCATATCAATTTGGAAAAGGCGAAAGCAAGTTTGGGCACATTGGGCGGCGGCAATCATTTTATTGAGGTTGATAAGGATGAGGACGGTTGCTTTTATTTGACGGTACATTCCGGCAGCAGGCATATTGGCGTGGAGGTTACGGATTATTATTTGCGTGAGGGTAGCAGGTTGTTGAAGGAGCAGGGGATTAAAGTTGATTATCCCCTGACATGGCTGGAGGGCGAACTGATGCAGGACTATTTGGAAGATGTGGCATTGGTACAACAATATGCCGCTTTGAACCGTCAGATTATTTTGCAGGAGATTATGAAGGGGGCAAAGTTAAAAGGTGAGTTGTTTGCCGCTTCGGTACATAACTATGTGGAAAACATGAACGGTACTTTGATGTTGCGGAAAGGTGCGATTTCTGCCAAAGCGGGCGAACAGGTGATTATCCTTGTGAATATGCAGGAAGGCATTATTCTTGGCAAAGGAAAGGGGAACAAGGATTGGAATGAATCCGCTCCACATGGCTCGGGCAGAGTGTTACGCAGGGATAAGGTTAAAAATCATTATACAGTAAGCAGTTTCAAAAAAGCCATGAAAGATGTATATTGTTCCTGTATTGGGGCGGATACATTGGATGAGGCGCCTTTTGCCTATCGCAGCGGTGAAAAGATTATGTCAGTGTTGGCAGACACGGTGGATGTGGAAAAGGTTATCAGGCCTGTATATAGTTTTAAAGCAGGCGGAAAGGGATAGAATGTTATTACAGATCAGTTCCGGCAACGGGCCGGAAGAATGCAGTGTGGCGGTGGAAAAATTGGCCGCCGCACTGCAAGAAGAATTTAAAGATTTGGAAATGGTGGCACATTATGGCAATCCAAAATTTCAGGGGTTTCGTTCTGCACTTTTGGCATCGGATTTGGAACATCCTGAGTTGGCAGGAACGGTGCAATGGATCTGGCAGAGCACCATCCGTCCGGGACACAAGCGTAAAAATTGGTTTGTGGATGTGAGCATAATTCCCGAAGTGGAAGATGCGGCGGACTTTGACGAAAGCAGTTGCAAGTTTGAAACCTTTCGCAGTGGGGGCAAGGGCGGACAGAATGTGAACAAGGTGGAAACAGGTATTCGCATTATTCATATTCCCACAGGGATTAGGGTGGAATGTACGGAGGAACGGAGCCAATATCTGAACAAGAAAAAGGGGCTGTGCCGTTTGCAGACCATTCTGCTGGCACAACAGAAAGCCAATCGGGATAAGCAGAATAATGAGGCATGGAGCGCCCACAATGGTATTGAGCGTGGTAACCCGGTGAGGGTGTATGAAGGGGAAAAGTTCAAAAGAGTGAAATAATTTTTGCACTTCGGTAATACACCGTTTCAGATATGTTATAATATGTGCTATATCAACATTGTAAAAAAGGAGAGGGGTGTTTGGACAATGGGAGATAAGGTTTCTTTGGAGGAGATTAACAATTTCAGCGGCAAGTATAATGAGAGTATGTTTTGGTCGGGGCTGCAAAAGATTTGTTCTACCGTAGGCAAAGAGGTGGTGTACAAAGTTTTGCAGTTGTATTACGTGCTGCAAAAGGACAGCGTGCCTACCTCGCAAAAAGTTCTCATCATGGGAGCGTTGGCATATTTGGTAAGCCCTATTGATGTTGTGCCTGACTGTATTCCTGTTGTGGGATGGCTGGATGATGTGGCGGCCATCGGTGTTGTGCTGAGCCGGATTTCCAAATATGTGGACGGGGAGATTAACGACAAGGTTGAGGACAAAATAGCGGAGCTTTTTGCATAATATCAAGGGTTTCCTGATGGACATGCTTAACAGGATATGGTAAAATAAAGAAAAAATATTTTGTCATATTTTTGCCATAAGTGCTTGCTACAATAAACATTAAGGAGGGCGGAGGCATGAAAAGGATTTTAGTAATTTTGACATTGATGCTGTCTTTGGCAGTGTCTGCTTTTGCAGACAAGCAGGTCATTGCGGTGTGGGATATTGCCAACGGTTGCGGAAGCCGTCTTGGGGCAAAGGTTGCCCAGGACTTTAAGGCGGAACTGACTACGGCTTTGGTGAACAGCGGGGCTTACACCGTGGTGGAACGGGGGCAGTTAAAAAGTGTAATGCGGGAATTTGCTTTCCAACAGTCCGGCATGGTGGATCCGGCTACCGCAGTGCAGATTGGCAAGATGAGCGGTGCAGGGCTGACATTCGTCGGTAATGTGGTAACAGCCACGGTCGGCCATCAGGACAATTTTGTTTATAAATCCATCAAGGCGAAAGTTAAACTGAACTATAAAATTATTGACAATAAAACAGGCGTTATCAAGATTTCCGATATGGTGGAGGGCAACACTTCCGCTTTGATCAGCCACAGGCCTAATCCGGAGTTGCTGATGTATAATGCAGTGCAGGAAGCGGTGGGAAAAGTTACCGAGGCGCTGACGGGAATCAATCCTTTGGGCGGTTCCATTATGAAGGTGAGCGGCAAAAAGGTTTATATCAATATAGGCGGCGAGCAGGGTGTAAAGGTTGGTGACACCTATGTAATTTACCGTGAAGGGGAGGCCTTGGTTGACCCCACAACAGGGGATATTTTGGGCGTGGAGGAAGAAGAAATCGGGTCTGTAAAAGTTACAGAAGTTATGCCCAAATACAGTGTTGCCACACTGAAAAAGGACAAAGAGAAAGTTACGGCAAAAATGAAAGTCAGAAGGGCGCAAAAGAAATGAAAAAAATTTTAATGATTGTGCTGGCCTGCCTGTGCCTGACTGTCAGTGCTGTGGCAAAAGAAGTTGTCAGCACGGGTTACGGCAATACGGCGAAATTGGCAGAGGCGGACGCTCTCCGCAATGCGGTGGAAAATGTGATGGGGGCGGTGGTGGACGGAAACACATTGTCCGCCAAGCAGGAACTTATAGAGGACAATGTGCTTGTCCATTCCCGTGGTTATATAACGGATTACAAAGTGCTGTCAAAAAATAAAATTAAAGACGGCTGGCAGGTTCAGGTCAAAGCGGAGGTTGATACCAAGGCGGACTCCAAACTGATGAATGATTTGGTGAAATTGGGAATTATTGATTTGTCCTTGCGGAATCCGAGAATTGCAGTGCTGATTTATGAAGATGCATGGACGGATGACATTGTTCCGGCGGAAACCGCATTGATAAAATGTTTTCTGGACAATGGTTTTGAACAGATGGTCAACACGGATGCTTTCGCCCTGTACCGCAGGGATGCCTGGCGGTATGATTTGGCAAAACTCCGCACTTTGGCGGCTCATCTGAACGCAGATATTGTGGTGGTGGGCAAGGCAATTCACAACAATAACGGTGATGTGGGCAAATTTCTTGACGGTTCAAGGACGGGAATGTTGTCCTGCCGGGCGCAAATAGATGCCCGTATGTACTCCGCCAAGACGGGCAGGATTATTGCTTCCGACAGCAAGGTGGGCAGCGGTGCGGATATCAGCAAAAGGATTGCTGCCAGAACGGCGGTAAGCAATGCGGCGGAAGAATTGGGTAAGGTGTTCACGGAAAAACTGATTGCTGACGGAGCGGGCAACAGACAATATGTTACTTTAGTGGTGAAGGCGGACGGATTCCAAAAAATGAATCTGGTAAGACGGGCTTTGGAAAATATCCAACAGGTCAAGTCCTTGCAATTAAGGGAATATCGTGGGGGACAGGGCTTGTTCCAAATGCGTTACGCCGGCAGTCCCGAACAGTTGTTCCGGCTTTTGCAGAAGCAGGCGGAATGTAATGTGGTTATGGAAACCGCCACCTATGACGGTTTGGTGATAAAAGCATATTAAGGAGGATGAAAAAATGAAAAAGTTTTTAGTGGCAGGTATTTTGGCGGCAAGCATGGGGATTGGTGCGGTGGCAGGCGCTGCCGGTGTGGCAACGGTTCCTGATGCAGGGGTAACTGTAACCAAAAAGGTGGTGCAGGTTCAGCAGATGACTCCTGAAGCCCAAAAGTCCTTGAACAGTGTAGTGAACTGGGATAAGGGTGCGGATGCGGACATTGTGGTGGTAGGCATGGGCAGAAAGGGCAACGGCAATACTTTGATGGCAAGGCGTGCCGCTATTGTGGACGGTTACCGCAATCTGGCAGAAACCATTGGGGGCGTACAGGTTGACGCTGACACAACCGTAAGGGATATGGAAACCGAAAGCGATGTTGTCAGGACTAATGTGAGCGCAGTGGTGAAGGGTGCAAGAATTTTGGAAGAGGGTGAACTGGCAAATGGGGATTACTATGTAAAAATGAGTTTGCTCCTCTTTGGCGAAAAGACATCCGTTGCCGCAGCGGTATTGCCGGAAGCATTGCGGAAGGTTGACTATGTGGCGCCGGAAAAGGTTACAAAAAAGAACACTGCCCTGGACAAGGCAGAATTCAAGGAGGCAAAAAGTTTGAAATATACAGGTGTTGTTATTGACTGCCGCGGCTTAGGTTTGGATTGCACTTTTGCTCCGCAAATTTTGGACAATAACGGCAGGGGCATTTATGGCTGTGAGAATATTGACAAGGATTTTGCAGTCAGCAAGGGCATGGTGGAATACAGCAAGGACATGGATTTTGTTATGAGCGGCAAGAGCCGTGCGGGCGCTAACCCCTTGGTTATTAAAGCCAGTATGGTGAAGGGCGGCACCAACAGCGTCAATCCAGTGAACGCAGTGGTTGCTCAGGAAGACGGGGATAAAGTGCTTTTGGCTATGCAGAATAACAAAGAATTGTTGCAAAATTGTGCAGTGGTATTTGTAAGATGAGAGTTTTCAAAAGGGTGGTCTGTGTTGTTTTGACCACTCTTTTTTTATTCGTAACAAATTGCTTTGCGGAATGTGGCATGGGTGATACGGGGGCAGAGGTCTATCGGGTGCAGGTGGAACTTTTGAAACAGGGTTACAGGGTCAGCAAACTTGACGGTGAATTTGGGGAGGAAACGGAGCAGAACATAGTTTCTTTTCAAGAACGCTACGGCTTGCCGGTAACGGGCAGGGTGGATAAGGAAACTTATTATTCACTTTTGAGCCGCCAACATTTGACAACGGAAATCAGACCAAGGATTTTGCGTTTGTTTGATATCGCAACTCAAATGCTCACCACAAAATATGCATGGGGTGGAGAGAACAGCAAAGGTTTTGATTGTAGCGGTTTTACCCAATATTGCTATGGTTGTATCGGTGTTGATTTGCCGAGGACGGCGGATATGCAGTATGAGTTTGGAAAATTTGTCCGTAAGGATAATCTGCAACCCGGGGATATGGTGTTTTTCAGCACTTACGAACCCGGAGCATCCCATTGCGGAATTTATTTAGGCAGCGGCAAATTTATCCACGCCGGTTCCAGCACAGGCGTAGCCATTGCAGAATTAGCCAATGTCTATTGGAAACCAAGGTACGTTGGGGCGTGCAGGGTGCTTTAGGTTAATTAGTAATGAGTAATTAGTAATGAGTAATTATGGTAAATTGTTCCTGTGATTATAATAGGGAGGTTGGCATAGTGCGGACTTTTTTCCGCCCCAGGCGTGGGGCGGGGGACCGTCTAAAGGAACATAGAAGGACGGTGGTGGGGTCGCTCGCTACGATAAGAATAAAGACCAAATAATCAAAGAGCAAAGAGCAAATATGGTAAAATGTTCCTGTGATTAGAATAAAAATATTGCAATCATCATTCTTTTGATGTATAATTGCTGTCATAAGGAGGAAAAAATTATGGTATCTTATACTTTAAGAATGTCTGAACCTATCAAAAATCAGTTGGATGAATTTTGTGATAAAATGGGGATGAATCTGACTACTTTTTTTATGCTGTATGTCAAAAAGACCTTGCGTGACAAAAAAATCCCTTTTGAACTTGGGCTGGAACCCGAAACGAAAAAGGGAAAATATTATTCTGACAACAGGGAAGAAACTTTAGCTGCAGTTGCGGAAGGAAAAGAATTGGCATATAACGAGAAAGTTAAAGGGTATTCCAATATGGACGAATTGCGGGCGGCATTGGAAGAATGAAATATAGGGTAAAGTTCACTGCCAAATTTAAAAAGGATTTGAAAAATGCCGTTAAACAGGGTAAAGATATTGGAAAGATGTACAAAGTAATTGCTGAATTGGCAAGCGGCCGGACACTTGACCTTTCATACAAAGACCACGCATTGACCGGTGATTTTGAGGGGAGCAGGGAGTGCCATATTGAAAATGACTGGCTGTTGATTTATGCTTTGTATAATGATGTTATGGTTCTGTCCTTGATGAGGTTGGGAAGTCACAGTGAATTATTTTGAAAGTTTGATGAACAGGGGAATTTGGCGGTTCCCCTGTTTTTATTGTATGTGAAAACTCCGACATGGTGGTGGGGTTACTGGGGGCTTAAGTGGTGAGTAATATAAAACCCCCTGATATGTTAAAATAGAAATGGCCGGCCAGCCATGATTATCATATCAGGAGGTTTTATAATTGTCTAAAGATTACGACTTATATAGTTTAGCACATTCTAAGTGGATTTGCAAATACCACATAGTATTTGCACCAAAGTACAGACGGAAAGTATTTTACGATGAGAAACGGATGAAAATACGGTAATATGAGGGCTTTGCCCGAAAATAAAGATCCACCGGCATAGCCGGTGGATCTTTATTTTCGGTTCTTTTTCTTTAATTCCTTTTCCAGTTCTTTCTTTTGCCTTTCTAATTCTTTTTTACGGAGTTTGTCCAGTTCGGCCTGGCGTTTGGCTTGTTCTTTTTCAAATTTTTCCTGCTCCTTTTTCATTTTTTCCATTTTCTTGATTTCTTCTTTTGTCAGGGCGGGTTCTTGCTGTTTGGGTGGTGTTTTGCTGTAGTCCTGAGTTGCTTTGCCGTTACGGATAATGGTAACTCCGCCTTCACGCTGCGGGCGTTGGATGGGGGGAGGAGTGATATAATCCCTTCCTTCCACACGTTCCTGTTCTTGGATTTCATCTTTATATTCCGGACGCATAATGGGGTCTGTAGTTACATTGTCAACAATCTGTTGTTTTTGTTTTGTGGCTGCGGCATATACTTGCTCAGGGTGTTCGCTGTAAAGGGCATCATGGGCAACTTTGTTGGTGATATCGGCGGGCAGGGGTTTGCCGGAATTGATTTCCACCAAGGGGATGTATTCAACAGGCAATTCCGTGAACTCGGGAACGGCTTTCAAAACCGCCTCCGCTTCTTCTTTTTTGCCATCTGCCAATAATTTTTCCGAATCTGCTTTGGTTTTTTTGACCAAAATATCATGCTGATCCTTGGCCTTGTCATATTCAGGGCGTTTCTTTGCCTCAGGATAGGGAATGGTGGCGCCGGCGTGCTGCATACAGATGAAACTGTCCACCGTGTCAATAAATTCCTGTGTCCTCAGGGTTTTTGTGGGTTGGATGCAGAAGAAGGAAAATTCCTTGTTGTGTGCCCAAAACTTTGCCATCAAGTAGTTCAGCACTTCCCCCTGGTCATTCATTTTGCTGAAACAATAGATGGATTCGTGGCTGGGGGCGATGTGCAAAATGCCTTCCACATAGGGGTCCAAATCCAGTTTTTGCAAAGATGCACGGAATTTTGACCTTTCATTATCCAATGCCAGACCGCTGATTTCCGACTCTTGGGTCGGGGTAATCTTGATGGTGAAACTGGCATCGTCCACCGGGTCATAGGCCTCCAAAACTACATTTTTGTTTGTAGTGGTGGGTTTGGCTTCCAGAAGATAGCGATCCGGAAGATTGATATAGAATTTGTTGGTTCTGTCCAAAATCTGTCTTGCTTGGACGGCGTTGGTCAAAGCAAGGCCAACGCAAAAAATTGCTAAAGTTTTCTTTTTCATAATGTGCTAATTATAACATAATATGTAGTTTATTTCTACAAAAAAATATGGTATAATATTTGCAAATAATATACACACATTTTCTGTGTTGAATTTTGCAAATGAAAGGGAGGATTTCAAAATGGCAGTTGTTAAGGTTGGTATCAATGGTTTTGGTCGGATTGGGCGGGAGGTTTTCCGTGTGGCTTTTACCAATCCCAAAGTGAAGGTGGTGGCGGTTAATGATTTGACCGATGCGGCTACCTTGGCTCATCTTTTGAAGTATGATTCTGTGCATGGAACTTTTCCCCACGAGGTAAGTTACAAGGACACGCCTAAGGGAAGTTACCTGATTGTGGACAGGCAAAAGGTCAGAGTGTTCGCCAATCCTGACCCCACCAAGATTGCTTGGGGTGAAGAAGGCGTGAAGATTGTGGTGGAATCCACAGGCCGCTTCACGGAAGGCCCCAAGGCAAAAGCACATCTTCATGACGGGGTTAAGAAGGTTATTATTACCGCTCCTGCGAAAGAGGAAGATATTACTATTGTTATGGGCGTTAATGAGGAAAAATATGATGCCAAGAAACATCATATTATTTCCAACGCGTCCTGCACCACCAACTGTTTGGCTCCCTTTGCTAAGGTGTTGCAAGATAATTTTGGTATTGAAAGCGGCTTGATGACGACTGTTCACAGCTACACCAATGACCAAAAGATTTTGGACTTGCCCCATAAGGATTTACGCCGGGCGAGGGCTGCGGCTTGCAGCATTATTCCCACTACCACAGGTGCGGCGAAGGCAGTGGCTTTGGTATTGCCGGAACTGAAGGGCAAACTCAACGGCTTTGCTATGCGTGTGCCGACTCCCAATGTTTCCATTACGGATTTGGTGGTTAACCTGCAAAAGGACGCTACGGTAGAAAAGATTAACGCTGCCATGAAGAAAGCGGCCAACGGCAAAATGAAAGGCATTTTGGGTTATAACGAATTGCCTTTGGTTTCCCGTGATTACAATGGTTGCCCGTTAAGCAGTATTGTGGACGGACTTTCCACCATGATGATTGGCCCCCGTATGGCCAAGGTCGTTTCCTGGTATGATAATGAATGGGGCTATTCCAACAGGGTTGTGGACTTGTGTGCTTATGTTGCCAAGAAAGGTTTATAATTTATGGATAAATTAAGCGTTACAGATTTGGAACTGCAAAACAAAAAGGTTCTGGTGCGGGTGGATTTCAATGTGCCCATGGACGACAAGGGCAAGATTACGGATGATACCCGTATCCGTGCGGCTTTGCCCACAATTGAATATTTGCTGAAACAAAAGGCGGCAGTAATTCTTTGTTCCCATTTGGGCAGACCCAAGGGGCAGGCAAACCCCAAATATTCTTTGAAGCCAGTGGCTCTTTATCTCGGCAAACTTTTGAAAATGAAAGTTGCTTTTGCTTCCGATTGCGTTGGTGAGGTGGCGGAGCAGGCCGCCAAGACATTGAAACCGGGCAGGGTTTTGCTGTTGGAAAATTTGCGGTTCCATGCGGAAGAAGAAGCCAATGATGTGGCTTTTGCCGAAAAATTGGCGTCCTTGGCGGAACTTTATGTCAACGACGGTTTTGGCGTTTCCCACAGGGCTCATGCTTCTGTTGAGGGGGTAACTCATTTCCTCCCCAGTGCAGCGGGCTTTTTGCTGGAGAAAGAAATTGAATTCGTTGGCAAGGCAGTGACTGACCCCTTGCATCCCTTTGTGGCAATTATTGGCGGGGCAAAAGTCAGCGACAAGATTGGGGTTATTGAAAACCTTTTGGATAAGGTTGACACCCTTTTAGTCGGTGGCGGCATGGCAAATACTTTCTTGGTTGCCGGCGGTTGTAAATTAGGCAAATCATTGGTGGAATTGGACAAGGTGGATTTGGCGAAAAAACTTATTGTCAAAGCCAGGAAAAATAAAGTAAAAATGCTTTTGCCCACGGATTTGGTAATGGCGGAAGAATTTGCGCCCAAAGCCAAATATGCCAATGAAGGTGTGAAAAAACTTAACCAAGATTATATGGCTTTGGATATCGGCACTGCCACACAAAAGGCCTATGCGGCGGCTTTGAAGGGTGCCAAGATGATTGTTTGGAACGGGCCTATGGGCGTATTTGAAATGGATGCTTTCTGCAAAGGTACGGAGACGGTGGCAAAAGCAGTGGCAAGTTCCAAAGCAGTCAGCATTGTGGGCGGCGGCGACAGTGTAGCCGCCATTGAAAAACTGAAATTAGGTAAAAAGATTACGCATATTTCCACCGGCGGGGGCGCATCTTTGGAATATTTGGAAGGCAAGGTTCTGCCCGGTGTGGCGGCGCTTGACCCTTGCCGTATTCCCTTAGTGGCAGGCAACTGGAAAATGCACAAAACAGTTGATGAGGCAGTTGATTTGGCTGTTGGCGTGGTGGAAGCAACCAATGGTTGCAGGGCGGAAGTTTTGCTTTGCCCGCCGTTCACTTGCCTTGATGCAGTGGCGGAAGCTGTTGACGGTCGTCATGTGCATTACGGCGCCCAGGATTTGTGTTGGGAAGATAGTGGCGCTTATACCGGTGCAATTTCCGGCACTATGTTGGCAGACATTTGCTGTGATTATGTCATTGTGGGGCATAGCGAACGGCGTACTATTTTCGGCGAAACTGACGAAGTGGTGGCAAAGAAATTGCTTGCCGCTTATCGCAATGGGTTGAATCCTATTTTATGTGTGGGTGAAAATTTGAAAGAACGCAAAGCCAAAGGCACGGCGAAGAAAATTGTAGCCCAACTTACCAGTGCGTTGAAGAAACTTACCAAAGAGCAGGTTGTAAAATTAACTGTTGCCTATGAACCAATTTGGGCTATTGGAACGGGTAAGGCGGCAACTGTGGAAGATGCATTGGAAGTATTGAAGTTAATCCGTGAAAAAATTGCTCAACTGAAAGGGGAAGATGTGGCACGGAAAGTGCGTATTCTTTACGGTGGCAGTGTGAATGCCGCTAACGCCAAGAGTTTTGCCGATGCAGAAATTGACGGCGTGCTGGTGGGCGGCGCAAGTTTGAAAGTTGAGGACTTCTCAACGATTGTGAGGGCGTTTTGAGCAATGCGTAATGCGTAATTCGCAATGCGTAATTCGCAATGCGTAATTATGGTAGGATGTTCCAGTGATTATGGCGGGGAAGATGTGTAGGGGGACGGGTTCTTGCCGTAGGCAAGGTTCCGCACCCGGGCAAAGCACCGCTTTGCACAATGTCAGTAGGCACTGACAAGTTCTCTGCGTAATCCGCACCCCCAGTCGCCTTTCTGTGTTCCTTTAGGCGACAGCCCCCGCAAGGGCGGGGGCTTCTCATGTTCCTGTGATTATAATCGGGAATTTTCGCAAAGCGAAAATTGACCACAATTTATAACTTTTAACTTTCAATTTTTAACTATTATGAGACCTTTAGTATTGATGATTTTGGACGGGTGGGGCATTGCCCCGGCCGGACCTGGCAATGCGGCAAGCATTGCCAAGACACCTAATTTAGATAAATATTTTCAAGAGTATCCCCATTGCGAACTTTGTCCTAGTGGGGAATCTGTCGGTCTGCCTGAAGGGCAGATGGGCAATTCCGAAGTTGGGCATTTGAACATTGGCTCCGGCAGGATAATTTATCAAGAACTGACCCGCATCACCAAATCCATTAAGGGTGGCGATTTTTTCAATAACAGAGTGTTGAAGGAATGTATGGCACAGACGAAAAATCATTCTTTGCATCTTATGGGATTGGTCAGTGACGGCGGTGTTCATTCCCATTTGGAACATTTGCTTGCTTTGGTGGAAATGGCTAAAAAAGAGGGCGTGGAGCAGGTTTATATTCACGCTTTTCTTGATGGACGGGACGTTCCGCCAAAGTCCGCAACAGGTTTTCTTGCCCAACTGGAACAATCTTTGCAGAAAATAGGTTTAGGAAAAATTGCCACTGTCAGTGGACGTTATTACGCTATGGACAGGGATAAAAACTGGCTGAGAACGGAAAAGGCGTATCTTGCTTTGACGAAGGGCGAGGCACCGGCGGCGGACAGCGCAGTGGCAGGTGTGGAAAAAAGTTATGCGGAAAATGTTACGGACGAATTTGTAGTGCCTTTCAAAGTTGCGGGAGTGGATGGAAAAATTAAGGCAGGGGATGGCGTAATTTTCTTTAATTTCCGTCCTGACAGGGCAAGACAAATTACCCGTGCTTTGAATGATAAGGAATTCAGTTATTTTCAACGTGAGCAGGGAGCAATGCCCGTGCATTTTGTGTGTATGACCCAGTATGATGCCACTATTGAGGCACCGGTAGCGTTTCCGCCTGAAACCTATCAAGACACATTGGGTGAGGTGTTGGCGGCTCAAGGTTTGCGGCAGTTAAGAATTGCGGAAACAGAAAAATATGCCCATGTAACCTTTTTCTTTAACGGTGGGGTGGAAGTCCCGAACAAGAATGAAGAACGGATTTTGATACCTTCGCCGAAGGTGGCGACTTATGATTTGCAACCGGAAATGAGCGCTCCTTTGGTAACTGACGCTTTGCTGCAAGAATTGGATAAGGACAAATTTGATGTGGTGATTTTGAATTTTGCTAATCCTGATATGGTGGGACATACAGGGGTTTTGACGGCGGCAGTAAAAGCCATGGAAACAGTGGATGCTTGTGCCGGCAAGATTGTGGAAAAGGTTTTGGCAAAAGGCGGTCAGGTTTGCATCACCGCCGACCATGGCAATTTGGAAAAAATGGTGGGGGAAGACGGGCAACCCTATACAGCCCATACCACCAATAATGTGCCATTTATTCTTGTAGGCGGGAAAGCACAAAGATTACGCAACGGCATTTTAGCGGACATTGCACCAACTATGTTGGAATTTTTAGGTATAAAGAAACCTGATGCGATGACGGGGGAAAGTTTAATGCGTAATGCGTAATTTGCAATGCGTAATTATGGTAAGACGTTTCGGTGATTATATTAGGATAAAGGAATTAGGAATTAGGAATTAGGGAAAGTCAGAGGTTATGCGAACCCTCGTCCGCCACTAAAGGGGCGGGGGACCGTCTAAGGGAACATAGAAGGACGGTGGTGGGGTGAGCAATTACGCTGTCGCTAATGAAAAGATAAAATCTTAAAGCTTAAAGTAATGGTAAAATGTTCCTGTGATTATAGCAGGGAAGATTTGTAGGGGGACGGGTTCTTGCCGTAGGCAAGGTTCCGCACCCGGGCAAAGCACCGCTTTGCACAATGTCAGTAGGCAGTGACAAATTCTTTGCGTAATCCGCACCCCCAGTCGCCTTTCTGTGTTCCTTTAGGCGACAGCCCCCGCAAGGGCGGGGGCTTCTCAAGTTCCTGTATTCTGTCATATAATCAAAGGAACATATTACCACAATTTTTCATTTTAAGTTTTTAATTTTTAATTTTTTTGTGAAAGGAGAAAGGAAAATGAGTGTAATTACTGAGGTTTATGCAAGGGAGATTTTGGACAGTAGGGGCAATCCTACGGTGGAGGTGGAGGTTGTCCTGGCTGACGGCACAATGGGGCGTGCCGCTGTTCCCAGCGGAGCATCCACAGGTGTTCATGAAGCAGTGGAACTGCGTGACGGCGACAAAAAACGCTATCTTGGCAAAGGTGTTTTGAAGGCGGTGGAAAATGTCAATGATGTAATTGCCGAATCCCTGATTGGCTTGGATGCTTTGCGTCAGACGGAGATTGACGAAATGCTTTGCCGTTTGGACGGCACGCCGAACAAGGGAAAATTAGGCGCTAACGCAATTCTTGGTGTATCTATGGCGGTGGCAAAAGCGGCGGCAGAATACAGCGGAATGCCTTTGTATCAATATTTGGGCGGTGTGGCGGCAAAGGAATTGCCCGTACCAATGATGAATATTTTGAACGGCGGGCAACACGCTGACAACAATGTGGACATTCAGGAATTTATGATTATGCCCGTAGGCACTAAAAACTTTGCTGAATGTCTGCGAATGAATGTGGAAGTGTACCACAACTTGAAAGCACTTTTGAAAAAGAAGGGTTTGGCTACCGCTTTGGGTGATGAGGGTGGTTTTGCCCCCAATTTGGCATCCAATGAGGACGCTTTGAAGGTTATCGTGGAAGCCATTAAGGCAGCAGGTTACAAGCCGGGCAAAGATGTGGTGTTGGCACTTGATGTGGCAGCCAGTGAAATGTACGAAAAAGGCAAATACAATCTTAAAGGTGAAGGCGTGAAGAAAACCGCCGGGGAAATGGTTGCCTATTATGAAATGTTAGTAAAGAAATACCCCATTGTTTCTATTGAGGACGGTTTGGCAGAAGACGATTGGAAGGGCTGGAAACTTTTGACGGACAAATTAGGCAAGAAAATTCAGCTGGTTGGTGATGACTTGTTTGTAACTAATGTGGACCGCTTGGCAGAGGGCATTAAGAAGGGCGTTGCGAATGCTATTTTGATTAAGGTAAATCAGATTGGCACTTTGACAGAAACCTTTAATGCTATTGAAATGGCTAAAAGAGCAGGTTACACTTGCGTAATTTCCCACCGTAGCGGTGAAACGGAAGATACCACTTTGGCAGATATTGCGGTGGCGGTAAATGCGGGTCAGATTAAGACAGGCGCTCCTGCCCGTACGGACAGGGTGGCAAAATATAATCAACTGCTTCGCATTGAGGAGGACTTAGGCCCCTCAGCCCGTTACAACGGTATGGATGTGTTCTACAACATAAAATAAAGCAGTATGTAATAATTTTTGGAGATAGTTGTGTTGTATTTCTTATCACATATTGTGGGGTTCACTATGTGATTGACCATACTGCTTAAAGTGATGTAAACAAACTTTAAATATTGCGGATCTAAGCAAGTTTGTAGAATAAATAAACTTTAGTTATAAAAGCACATTTGTGTAACTAAAAAATGTTATGTGAGGAGGATATGATGTCAAACGAAAGTAGATTTAATTCAAATCTAAAAAAACTAGGGAAAGCAGTTTTAAAGTCATTTGGAACTGCTGTGGCTACAATAATTCTTGGGGTTGTTAGTAGTTTAGTTTATGCTAAGTGGGTAGATGTAAATCAAACGGATCCATTGAAATTTTCTAATGCTATTGGAAAAATTGTTTTACATGGTTTACAGGCAAATCACGATGAAACAGTAAATACATTGAGAGGGATGATGGATAATATTAAGGGTGTTGATTCAGGTGCAATAAAACAGATTTTGCAAGAAGATAGACAGTTTATGGTGCAGAGTATTAGCAAAATTCTTTCAGAATATCGAGATGATATCAATGGAAATACAAAGATGATATCTTATGAAACGCAGCAACATATAGAAGATGCAGTTAAGGAATCCATGTTTGCGTACCATCAACAAATAGAAAATAAAATTAAGGAAGCATTGCTTGCTGAACATCAACAGAATATGAATTTAGAAAATTTAGAGAAGATTAGGACATTTTTGCTTAAACACAAAGAGGCTACAATTCAAATTATCAATGAATTTTTACCAAAGTACAAAGAGGAAGCTAAAAATATGTTTAATGGAATTTCATCGGAACTAGAGATACAAGTTAAATAGTTAGAATGTAAATTTTTGGATGGTATTAAGTAGCAGATTTGTATTAACGATGGCGTTAAATGCATGTCGGATTAAGATGGGCGATCCTGACAGGGTGGCAAAATATAATCAACTGCTCCGCATTGAGGAGGACTTGGGACCCTCCGCCCGTTACAACGGTATGGATGTGTTCTACAACATAAAATAAAGCCAAACGAAAATGCCCGCACGGCGGGCATTTTCGTTTGGCGAGTATAAATATTTTCAAAATTTTGTTAAAAACACTTGACACCATATATGACACCATTTATAATGACTGCAACGGAGGAAAGCAATAATGAAAGATATTAAAAAATATATGGCTTTACCATATCGTTTGGAGATAGTCCCGGATGAGGATGAAGGCGGATATGTGGCATCTTATCCCGATTTGCCGGGGTGTTTCAGCATTGGCAAGACGGTGGAAGAAACAGTTGCAAATATTCAAGATGCTAAAAAAGTATGGTTGGAAACGGCTTTGGCAGATGGGGTGAAAATTGCCAATCCTGCGGATAATAATTATTCAGGGCAGTTCAAGTTACGCTTGCCAAAAAGTTTGCATCGCACTTTGGCGGAACATGCAAAACGTGAAGGGACGAGCATGAATCAGTATTGTATTTACCTTTTGTCCAGAAATGATGTTATGTATGTTGCAGATTGAGTATGTTAGTTTAAAAAAAAGATTTCGCTTTCAAAGCGAAATCTTTTTTTGTTGTTTTTACTTTAACTCTATTGTTTCCCCGGGTTTGACGATGAGGACTTGGGATGGGGTGGTGCTTTCCACCGCTTTTTTATAGGCGTCCACATCTTGCTTGATAGGCGGCCAGGTGTTGTAGTGGACGGGAATAACATATTTGGCTTTTAAAAATTCTGCCGCAATGGCCGCATCTTTCGGGTCCATAGTGAAATTTCCGCCGATGGGCAGAACCGCATAATCAAAAGCGTCCTGCCGTTGCAAAAGTTGCATATCACCAAAAAGTGCGGTGTCACCGGCATAATAGAGTTTTGTGCCGTAAAAATCTACCACAAAGCCGCAGGCGTGGCCGCCGGCAATGCCGCTGCCGTGAAATGCCATGGCAATGCGTACTTTGCCAAAGGGGAATTGGAAAGTTCCGCCCAAGTGCATACCATGTGCCTCGCAGCCGTTGTTGCCCGCATCCCCGGCGATTTCCGCCGTGGAGATTACCAAGGCCTTGTTGGGCTTGGCGATGGCGTAGGCATCGGCGATGTGGTCAAAATGGGCGTGGCTCACAAACACATAGTCCGCCTTAATATCCTTGGCCTGCAGCCCTTCGGGGTTGCCGTCCAAGAAGGGGTCAAAGATAGCGGTTTTGCCGTTGCTTTCAATGGTAAAGCAGGCATGATTGATATAATGGAATTTTGCTGACATAATTTTATCCTCCTTTGTCTTTAATATAGCAAAAGTAAAAAATAAAATCAATATCTATATATACATTTTCTAAAAAAAAGTGTAAAATAGCAGTATGAAAAAAATATTTTTATTCAATTTAATACTCTGCTTGTGCTGCTCCGCCTGTTGGGCGAACAGAAGCACAGAAATTTTGCAAAAGTTGGAAAAGTTTGACAAACAGGCGATACATGATGTGGAGCCCGCTTTTAATTCGCCCAATGCGGTAAAGCCGCCCAATCCGACAGAGCCAAAGTACCAGCCCCAGCCAAAGGCGGAGCCGGTCAAGAAAAATGAACCCGTAGTGAAAATTGTGGAAAAAGTGATGCCGGTGCTGACGGACAAACTGGATGTTAAAATTGCACCAAAACCGAGTGCCAAGGAGGTTAAAACGGTTAGTTTCGGCAATAAGCAAATACCTGCGGATTACAAACGTATTGGTATTTTGGGGCAGGCGGAAATTCCCGTTGAGCAGGCAGTTTGGTTTGCCAAAAAGCATTTCACAAAGCCCAGATTAAGTTGCAGTGTGGAAGACATAGTCAGGTTTTATTATGCGGAGGCAGAGTATGAAGGGGTACGCCCGGATTTGGCACTCTGTCAGGCCATTGTGGAGACGGGCAGTTTTTCCTTTACAGGCACGGTAAAACCCTCACAGAATAATTTTTGCGGTTTGGGTTCCACCGGCGGCGGAGTAAAAGGGGCAAAGTTTGATACACCCCAGGAAGGGGTGCGTGCCCATATCCAGCATCTTTTGGCCTATTGCCAAAAGGACAAGCCGAAGTCCAAGATTGTTGACCCTCGCTATGATATGGCCCACAAAATCCGTTTGAGCAAGGGTCTGGTCACCACCTGGAGCGGCCTGAACGGCACATGGGCGATGGGCGCAAATTATTGCGAAAAGATTATGAGTGTGTATATGGAGATGGTTAAGGGGTAATTAGTAATTAGCAATGAGTAATGAGTAATTATGGTAAGATGTTCCTGTGATTATATAATTAGGTTTCAGGTGTTAGGGGTCAGGTTACAGGAAGTCGGCATAGTGCGGACTTTTTCCGCCCCAGGCGTGGGGCGGGGGACCGTCTGAAGGAACATAGAAAGACGGTGGTGGGGTCGCACACTTGTAGTTAGAAGTTGTAAGTTAGAAGTTATAAATTAAAGGTAAAATGTTCCTGTGATTATAATATCAGTTAGCAATGTTTTTAGTTTGGGTATGCAGTCGGAGAGAGCGACCCACCCCGTCTTGCCTTTCTGTGTTCCTTTAGGCAATCCACCCCGCCCACGCCTGGGCGGGAAAAATACAGTTAGTATTGTGCGGTCTTTCCCTGATTCCTAAATCCTTTGCCATTATTCTAATCACCGGAACATTACACATTCATTGTGCATTGTGAATTGTGAATTGCGTAAAAGGAGTACAGTTGGCATGCATATAGTACTTGTGGAGCCGGAAATTCCTGCCAATACGGGGAATGTGGCACGGCTTTGTGCGGTGACGGGAACCCCGTTGCATCTGGTAAGGCCTTTGGGTTTCAGCGTGGATGACAAACATTTGAAAAGGGCGGGCTTAGATTATTGGGATATGTTGGATATCCACTATTATGACAGTATTTACGAAGTGTTGGAAAAGTTCCCTGACAATTCCAAGTTTTTTCTTACCAGCAAGGCGGACAAGTCCTATACGGAAGTCAAGTATGATGAAAATTCCCTTTTGATTTTTGGCAAGGAAACCAAGGGTCTGCCGGAAAATTTACGACTACAGTTCCCCGATGACTGTGTACGTATTCCCATGATTAAGGGGGCAAGATGTTTGAACCTGTCCAATGCGGTAGCGATAGTGACTTATGAGGCACTTCGTCAGTTGGGAAAACTATCAAAAGTTATATTTTGAATGAATAAAGAATAATTAATAATGAATAATTGTGGTAAGATGTTCCGGTGATTATATTTCAAAAAAAAGGAATTAGGATTCAGGATTTAGGGGAAGGTTGGCATAGTGCGGAAGTTACCCTCTCCCTGGGGAGAGGGGCAGGGGTGTGGGGAAAAGTACGATAAGAATAAATGTCAAAGAACAAAGAATAAAGACCAAATATGGTAAGATGTTCCTGTGATTATAGCAGGGAAGATTTGTAGGGGGACGGGTTCTTGCCGTAGGCAAGGTTCCGCACCCGGGCAAAGCACCGCTTTGCACAATGTCGGCAGACAGTGACAAATTCTCTGCGTAATCTGCACCCCCAGTCGCAACCAAGTTCCTAAAAGCGCCAGCCCCCGCAAGGGCGGGGGCTTCTCAAGTTCCTGTAATTATAATCGGGAATTTTCGCAAAGCGAAAATTGTCCATAGTTTTAAGTTTTTAACTTTTAATTTTTAATTTACGAGGTGTGTACTATGATTGTTATACGAACTTTCACATTTGATGCGGCCCATTATGTGCCTTGCTATCACGGCAAGTGTGAGAACTTGCACGGGCATACATATAAATTAGTTGTCAAGGTTGAGGGCAAGTGCGACAGCGAAGGGATGGTCATTGATTTTGCCGATTTGAAAAAGATAGTGAAAAACAATGTGATTGATAAATTTGACCATCATTGTTTGAACGATATTATCAGTGTGCCAACGGCGGAAAATATTTCTGTCTATGTTTGGCAAAAATTGCAGCCGCTTCTGCAAAATGAACGCTATCATCTGGCGGAAGTACAGGTTTGGGAAACGGCAAACAATGGCTGTGTCTATAGGGGTGAAGAAATTGCGTGATGTCCAGTCGGAAAAAGATGTACGGAATGTACCGTTGAAATATGTGGGTATTGATAATCTGCGTTGGCCTTTGCAACTGAAGGACAAAAAACGGGGTGTGCAGAACACGGTGGCAAAGGTGCGTTTGGCGGTTGATTTGCCGCAGGATTTGCGGGGGACGCACATGAGCCGTTTTGTGGAATGTTTGCAGGAACTTGAGTATTTGGAACTGGGTCAGGAAGAAAGAGTTTTGGATTTGCTCAAAGAGCATTTGCAGGCACGCAGTGCTATGATGCGGTTGGAGTTTCCCTATTTTATCCAGAAGTCCGCTCCTGTTACAGGCAAAGTGGCGCCCATGGATATTGACTGTGTTTATACGGCGGAAAAGGGTGAACAGTTTTCGTTGAAAGTCAGAGTGGAGATACCGGTTCAAACCCTTTGCCCTTGTTCCAAAGAGATTAGCGACAGGGGGGCGCATAACCAAAGGGCCATTGCCAGAATTGAGATTTTGGCAAGCGAAATGGTGTGGCTGGAAGAATTGGCGGAGATGGCGGACAGGGCCGCAAGTGCCCCGGTGTACAGTTTGCTGAAACGCCCTGATGAGAAATTTGTTACGGAACACGCTTATGACAATCCCCGTTTTGTGGAGGATGCGGTGAGGGAACTGGCGCTTTTGTTGGACGAGGACAGGCGGATAAAGTCCTATCGTGTACAAGTGAAAAGCATTGAAAGTATTCATAACCACAATGCTTTTGCGGTGGTGGAGAAGGATTGGCAATGATATAGGAGGGAAAATATGTTGGATTTTTCTTTTGTGGAAATTGAATATGGTTGGTTAAGGATGAAAGTGCAAGCAGATAGAAAATATATTATTTGGAGTTGTGATGAATGTTTAAGTGATCCTTTGCCGGGTATGGTTAGAATGTATAACGCATTGAAAGAAGGAAAGGATGCTTTTTGGAAAATTGAAAGAGGACAAAAATTGTCTTTTAAAACTACATTTAAGAACGAAGATAAAGATATTGTGTGGCTGACTATTCATGCGGAAGGACGGGGAGATTATTTAATTTCTGATGAAACAAAAAGTGCAAAATTTTATGAAAATGCTGATAGAGAAGATTTTTTAGGTGATAAAGAAATTTTTGTTGAAGAAGAAATTGCAACAGATGTTTTAATGCTAAAATTTGAGATATTTTTTGATTTATTGCTTTCCAATAAATTTTATCCCAGCCAGTATCCATGCTATTCTTGGCAGGATGATGATGTTTATGACCGTGTAGATAATGAAGCGGATGAATTTGTTCAAAAGAAATATCCTCATTTGAGTGAAGAAGCAAGAGATAAATTGGCATTAGAATATATTGCGAAACATTGTGTCTTAAATGAAACGGGAAAAGATATTTATGAAAAATATGATAATATGTTGAGAAGTTATGTCGTACCTGAAGATTGGAAATAGTTTTTTTGTGGAGAAGGATTGGCAATGATTTGGCGTTTGCCGCCGAATATGGTGGCGGAGGAAATTGCAAAGAGCGGCGCTCACGAAAAAAGTTTTCCGATTTTTAATGGTAAAAGTGAATTTTTAACCTTAAAAATTGATAAGGTGCGTACCCCTGCGGCAAATATTTTGAAACAGGAAATGTTGGCTTTGGGCGGCGATGCGGTTACCCCCATGAGTACAATTTTAGGTGAGGGGCAATATGTGGGTGTGCTTTTGTTGGGTACTCGCCGTCAGTTGGGTTTGCTGGTGCAAAAACTGGGGGAGATGCCCTTTTTTGGTTTGGACGGCATAAAAAAAGATTTGGAAAAACTTTTGCAAAAAGAGGATTTGCAGACAACTTTGCGGAACGGCAAAAAACTATCGTTTGACAAGACACTTGTTATGGGGATTTTGAATTTGACCCCTGACAGTTTCTATGCTCAAAGCAGGATGGACAATGGGGAATTGTTGGTCAGGGCGGAGAAAATGTTGGTGGCGGGAGCGGACATTTTGGATTTGGGTGCGGAGAGTACCCGTCCCGGCACCAAGCCGGTGAGTGAGGATGAGGAGATAAAACGGTTGTTGCCGGGCTTAAAAGCATTGCGGGAAGTGCATAAGGATGTACTTATCAGCGTGGACACCTATCATGCCAATACGGCACAGGCGGCATTGGAAAGCGGGGCGGATATTATAAACGATGTGAGCGGCAAGGACAGTGCCACCATGCAAAAGGTGGTGGAACTTTATCACGCACCTTGGATTTTGACTCATAATGGGGCAGGGGGGATTTTGGAGGTAACGGAAAATTTGTTGCAAAGGGCGGAAAAAATTGGTTTAGGCAAGGAAAAAATTATTCTTGACCCCGGTGTCGGTTTTGGAAAAACTGCGGAAGAAAATTTAGATATTATAAAAAACTTAAAAGTTTTAACAGAGTACGGCTATCCAATTTTATTGGGAGCATCCCGCAAATCAGTGATTGGTGCGGTACTGGATTTGCCGCCGGAAGAACGGTTGGAAGGAACATTGGCAGTAAGTGCCAAAGCGGTAGCACATGGTGTAAATATTTTGCGTGTGCATGATGTGAAGGAAAATGTACGGACAATAAGAATGGCAGAAGCGGTCAATTAAATGCGTAATGCGGAATTCGTAATGCGTAATTATGGTAAGACGTTCCGGTGATTATAGCAGGGGAAGTCAGAATAAAGCGAAAGTTACCCTCTCCCTGGGGAGAGGGGCAGGGGTGTGGGGAAAAGTACGGCAAGAAGTTAGAAGTTGTAAGTTAGAAGTTATAAATTAAGGTAAAATGTTCCAGTGATTAGAATTAGGAAAGTTGGCAGAGCGAGAAAGTTTTCCCTCTTCTTGAAGAGGGGGACCGTTTTTAGGAACATAGAAGAACGGTGGGTGTTTTTGCCTACACGGAGTGTTCATACAGAAGTTATGAATATAGAAATCGGAAATGAAGAAGGCAGACCAATGAAAGAGAAGTTGAGCAGTTTGGGAATGCTTCGCATAATGCAAAACACCCGTCTGCCTCTTATGTTCCTGTGGGTAGCCACCCTCTTTAGAATGAGGGAAAAAGTCGGCATAGTGCGAACAGTTCTATTTTTTATTAAAGGAACATATTACCATAGTTTTAAGATTTAAGTTTTTAACTTTTAATTTCTATGATGTTCTTGTGATTAGATTTAAGGCGGATAAAAATGAGCATTGCATATATTGCTTTGGGAAGTAATTTGGGGGATAGAAAAGCAAATTTGGACAGGGCGTTGCAAGAGTTGCGGGACGCAGGAATTACGGTCGCTGCTGTGTCCAAGTATCTTGAAAGTGAGCCCTATGGCGTAACTGATCAACCGAAGTTTATCAATGCGGTTGCGAGAGTGGAAACGGATTTGCCGCCGGAAGAACTTTTAGACACTATGCTGAATATTGAAAACAAAATGGGGCGGGTGCGGCTCCGTCACTGGGGGGAGCGGAATATAGATTTGGATTTGCTCCTTTACGATGATGTGAAAATGCAAACAGCAAAATTAACCCTGCCCCATCCCGATATGCGAAACAGGGACTTTGTAATGAAACCATTGGGTGAAGTGAAATTGTGAGGTGGATTATGCAGAAAAATCAAGTGTGTGGAGTGGAATTAAGCCGACTGGGTTTTGGTACGATGCGTTTGCCTGTGGACGGCAAGGGCGTTATTGACCAGGCGGAACTGGAACGGATGGTGGATTTTGCCATTGCCAACGGGGTGAATTATTTTGACACGGCATATCCCTATATGGGGGGCAAAAGCGAGGAAGCCATTGGCAGGGCTCTGGCAAAATATCCAAGAGACAAATGGTATTTGGCAACCAAATATCCGGGTCATCAGATTGCTGAAAAATACGACCCGGCGGAGGTTTTTGAAGACCAGCTGAAAAACTGCGGGGTGGATTATTTTGATTTTTATCTTTTGCACAATGTCTATGAAAATTCCATTCCGGTTTATACAGACCCGAAATGGGGAATCATAGATTACTTCAAAGAGCAGAGAGCCAAAGGACGCATTAAGCATTTGGGAATGAGCAGTCATGCCCAAGCACCGAATTTGGCAAAGTTTTTGGATGAATATGGCAAGGATTTGGAGTTTGTGCAAATTCAGTTGAACTATTTGGATTGGACTTTGCAGAATGCCAAGGAAAAGTACGATATCATCACGGCTCACAATTTGCCGGTGTGGGTAATGGAGCCGGTACGGGGCGGAAAACTTGCCAATTTGAAAAAAGAGTATGCGGACAGATTACAGGCAGAAAGGCCGGATGAGAGCGTGGCTTCCTGGGGCTTCCGTTGGCTTTTGGGCTTGCCCAATGTGAAAATGATTTTAAGCGGTATGAGCAACCTTGCCCAAATGCAGGATAATGTGAAGACCTTTAGCGGTGGCAGGGACTTGACGGAGGAAGAACGGAACTTGCTTTTAGAAATTGCAGAGCCATTGAAACAGGCGGTACCCTGTACTGCTTGCCGGTATTGTGTGGCAGGTTGTCCCAAGGGTTTGAATATTCCGTTTTTGATTAGTGTATGCAATGATTTGAATTTTGAAATTGGTTTTAATCCTGCTATGCAGATGGATGCCGTTCCTAAAGACAAATGGCCTGACCAGTGCATTGCCTGCGGCAAGTGTAAAAAGATTTGTCCGCAAAATATCGATGTGCCGGCTACAATGAAAAAGTTGGTGGAGTTATTAGAGAAAGCACCGAAATGGGTGGAGATATGTAAAGAAAGAGCGGCTGCGAAGGGGAAATAGGGGTTAGGAGTTAGAGGTTAGGGATTAGGGGAATTAGTAATTAGTAATGAGTAATTATGGTAAGATGTTCCTGTGATTATATTTCAGGATAAAGGAATTAGGATTCAGGAAATAGGGAAAGTTGGCATAGTGCGAACTTTTTCCGCCCCAGGCGTGGGGCGGGGGACCGCCTACGGGAGCGTGTTGGCGGTGGTGGGGTCGCTCACTTGTAGTTAGAAGTTGTAAGTTAGAAGTTGTAAGTTAGAAGTTATAAATTAAAGGTAAGATGTTCCTGTGATTATAGTGGGGAAGTCAGAATAAAGCGAAAGTTACCCTCTCCCTGGGGAGAGGGGCAGGGGTGTGGGGAAAAGTACGATAAGAATAAATGTCAAAGAACAAAGAATAAAGAATAAAGAACAAATATGGTAAGATGTTTCTGTGATTATAATATCAGTTTGCAATGTTTTTAGTTTGGGTATGCGGTCGTAGAGAGCGACCCAACCCGTCTTGCCCTTCTGTGTTCCTATAGGCAATCCACCCCGCCCACGCCTGGGCGGGAAAAACAGTTCGCATTAAACGGACTTTTTTGTATAAAAAAAAGGCACTGGGGGTGCCAGTGCTTTTTATGAGTCATATCTTTTCAGCAAGTCCGCAATAATTTCCTTCTTGGACTTCTTTTTTTTCTTCTCAAAATTGCGGTAGTTATTGTCACGGTGGTCCGTGCTGTAATCCGCATAATCAAAGTCGTCGTTATTCTGTTCGTAACTGCGATTGTAATCGCCTCTGCCGTCATCCATGATTTTTTATTATACCACAGTTGTCAAATAAGTGCCAGAGATATATAATATATTGCATGGAAAAAGATATTTTACTCATCCATGTTCCCCAATGCTACCGGGCGGAGCAGGATAAGATGGAATTTCATGTGGGTATTATGCCTATGGGGTTTTATTCCATAGCATCCCAACTCGCCCAAGCCGGTTTTAAGCCGGAAATTTTGCATTTGGCGGTGGAGGTCTTTTTAGGCGACAAAATCCCCATTGCAAAATATGTGCGGCAGACGGGATGCAAGATGGTAGGCCTCTCCTTGCACTGGTACGAGCAGTCCTTTGATACCTTGATGGTGGCGGAACTGATTAAAAAGAGCAACCCGGATGTATTTGTATTTTTGGGCGGCTATACGGCCTCTGCCTATGCGGAGGAGATTTTGGAAAAATATCCTTTTGTTGACGGCATAATCAAAGGTGAGGGGGAAGTGCCTTGCAACAGTTTGGCGGAGCAGATTATCAGAAATAATTCCCGTGATTTGTCCCAAGTCCCTAATTTGTACTGGCGGAATGAAGAGGGGCAGATTGTCAAGAATGAAAAGAATTGGGTGGCGAATACGGAAGAATTGAATTCTTTTGATTTTGCAGAGGGCGTGAAATATCTGAAACATGGCGACACTTGCCTGAATGTTCCCATTGTTTTGGAAATCAATAGAAATATAGCGTACTTGGACAAAGTAAACACTTTTGTGGTTTGCTCCAACCGGGGGTGTACAGGTAATTGTGCATGGTGTGGCGGTGGTTTGCGGGCAAGTGAAATTATTACAGGACGTAAAGGTGTAACTATTCGTGAACCGCAAATTGTGGCGGATGAAATATTACGACTGCACGAAAGTGAACAAGCGGATCGTTTCTATTTTTGCAATGACCCTTTACCGTTGACACAGGAAAATATTATAGGCATTATGGATATTATTGGCGAAAAGGCAGGGGGACAGGTAAAAATTGATTATGAATGTTTTGCCCTGCCTACGGAGAAATTTTTGCAGGCCTTTAAGAAAAATCTGCATCAAGATTCGCAAGTCGTTTTGTCCCCGGACTATGCTTTGCAGGAAAAACGGAAAGAATGTAAGACCTTCACTTATACAAATGAGGAATTGTTGAACAGCATTGCCAAAATGGAGGAAATGGGAATTAAAAGTCAGGTCTATTTTGGCATTATGCCGGACGATGATGAGACGGAACGGAAGGAAAGGGAAAGATTGAAGGCGGAAATTGAAAAAATATCCCCCGAAACCGAAGTGCTGGTACAAAAGATAATTGGCATTGACCCATTGTCTTTGTGGCAGCTGGAGCCGGAAAAATATGGAATTACGCAGAATTTGCGGAGTTTTGCAGATTATTATGAAGCGTCAAAAAATGGCAGAATATAAAAAGTGGCAAGTTACTCTTGCCACTTTTCTGTTATTGTGCTATAATAATTCACAAATAGCATACACTAATTGCGGTTAGTGGCTAAAATATGCGGTTTAAAGCACATAGGAGGTTTATTATGAAAAAAGACAAAGAATTTTTGCTGTGGTTTGAGCAATTGGAGCGTAAGGATGTGGACATTGTGGGCGGCAAGTCCAGTTCTTTGGGTGAAATGACTGCCAAAGTGGATGTACCCGTTCCCTACGGCTTTGCCACTACGGCTTATGCTTATCGTTATTTCTTTGAAAAATCCGGCTTGAAACAGGAATTGGAGGCCATGTTGGCAGAACTGACGGATGTGGAGGACAGTGCCTTGTTACGCCGTGTCTGCAAAAGAATTCGTGAGGCAATTATGAATAAACAAATGCCGGCGGATTTGCAAAAAGCCATCGGCGATGCGTATAAAGAACTGGGCAAGAAAATGAAACAGAAAAATCCCTTTGTGGCAGTGCGTTCCAGCGCTACGGCAGAGGACCTGCCGGATGCTTCCTTTGCAGGCCAGCAGGACACCTATTTGAATGTCCAGGGCGCTGATGTGGTGGTGCAAAAAGTTAAGGAATGTTATGCTTCCTGCTTCACCGACAGGGCGGTTTATTACCGTGAAAAACAGGGCTTTGACCACATGAACGTGGCTTTGAGCGCCGCCATTCAAATGATGGTTTTCAGTAAGGCGGCAGGTGTTATGTTCACGGTGAATGTGGCAACCGGTGATGACAAGAACATTCTGATTGAAGGCGCTTGGGGCTTGGGCGAATATGTTGTGCAAGGCACTGTTACGCCGGACAACTACACCGTGTCCAAAGCGGACGGCAAGATTATTGAAAAGAATGTAAATGAACAGGATATTAAACTCATCCGCAAAGAAGGCGGGGACTGCGTAGAGGTGCGTGTTCCCAAGAAAGAAGTGGGAATGCAGAAACTGACGGATGAGCAGATTGTGGAACTGGCAACTTATGCCAAGCGGATTGAAAAACACTATGGTTGCTATATGGATATGGAATGGGGCGTGGATGAAAGGGACGGAAAACTGTGGATTTTGCAGGCACGCCCGGAGACCGTGTGGAGCCGTAAGAATAAGGAAAAGAAAGCCGCAAACACCGTGCAAGGTGAAGTTGTAGATAAAAAAGTTATTGTAAAGGGCTTGCCCGCATCCCCCGGCTCTGCCAGCGGAAAAGTGCATGTCATTCTTGACCCGAAAGATATTGATGCTTTCAAGCAGGGTGAAATTTTGGTTACGGAAATGACCGCCCCCGACTGGGTACCTGCTATGAAAAAAGCGAAAGCCATTGTAACGGACAGCGGCGGTATGACCTGCCATGCTTCCATCGTTTCCCGTGAGTTGGGTATTCCCTGTATCGTCGGTACTAAGAGCCGTGGCTCGGCTGCCACCAGTGCTATTAAAGATGGTATTGATGTAACTATTGATGCCACTCATGGTGTGGTTTATGAGGGAATCTTTGAAGAAGAAAAATCGAAAGAAGTGGCACAGGCAACGGCAGTTGCAACCCCTGAAGCACCGGCTGCGGAATATTTCCCCGCCACCGGCACAAAAGTATATATGAATTTGGGTGACCCGGAACTGGCAGAAAAATACAGCGGACTGCCCTGTGACGGCATCGGTTTGATGAGGGAAGAATTTATTTGGACAACTTATATTCATGAGCATCCCTTGTATCTCATTAAAACAGGACATCCCGAAAAAGTAGTGAATATGCTGGCGGACGGCATCAGCAAGGTTTGTCAGGCAATGAGTCCCCGTCCCGTAACCTTGCGTTTCAGCGATTTCAAGTCCAGCGAATACCGTGATTTGAAGGGTGGGGACGAGTTTGAACCCTATGAGCCCAGTGCTTTGTTGGGCTGGCGTGGGGCAAGCCGCTATTACGACCCCAAGTATATTGAGGCCTTCAAGTTGGAATGTGCCGCAGTGCGTAAGGTGCGTGAAGAATACGGTTTGAAGAATTTGAATGTTATGATTCCTTTCTGCCGTAATACGGATGAGGCACGGAAGGTTGTGAACATAATGGCGGAATGCGGTTTGCAACGGGGCAAGGACTTCAAAGTTTGGCTGATGGCAGAAATTCCTTCCAATATTATTTTGGCAGACCAGTTCAATGAGTTTGTGGACGGTTATTCCATTGGTTCCAACGATTTGACGATGTTGATTTTGGGGTGTGACAGGGATAATGACACAGTTTCCCATATCTATGATGAGAGGAATTTGGCAGTCCGCCGTGCAGTCCGTCATTTGATTGAGGTGGCACATGCCGCAGGCAAGACGGTTTCCATTTGCGGTCAGGCACCCAGTGTTTATCCTGAATTTTGTGAATTCTTGGTAAAGAGTGGCATTGACAGTATGAGCGTGAACCCGGATACAGTGAAGTTCACAAAGAAATTGGTAGCACATCTGGAACAAAGAATAATGCTTGACGCCGCACTCGGACACGGACGGGCAGAAGTGGATGATTTGAAGTGGTGAGTTTAGGTATCAGGTTACAGGTTAGAGGATATAGGAATTAGGGGAAAATAATGCGTAATGCGGAATTCGCAATGCGTAATTATGGTAAGATGTTCCTGTGATTATAGCAGGGAGGTTGGCATAGTGAGAACTCTCGTCCGCCCTTAAAGGGGCGGGGGACCGTCTAAAGGAACATAGAAGGACGGTGGTGGGGTGAGCAATTACGCTGTCACTTTGTCTTGGAATAAATGTCAAAGAACAAAGAGCAAAGAACAAATATGGTAATGAGTTCCTGTGATTATAGCAGGGAAGATTTGTAGGGGGACGGGTTCTTGACGCAGGCAAGGTTCCGCACCCGGGCAAAGCATCGCTTTGCACAATGTCGGCAGGCAGTGACAAGTTCTCTGCGTAATCCGCACCCCCAGTCGCCTTTCTATGTTCCTTTAGGCGCCAGCCCCCGCAAGGGCGGGGGCTTCTCATGTTCCAATGATTTTAATCGGGAATTTTCGCAAAGCGAAAATTGTCCATAATTACTCATTATTCATTACTAATTACTCATTGCAAAAAACTCCTGTGATTAGAAATAGTCACAGGAGTTTTTTGTTAATATCGTGTTTTTAACGTTAAAAGTGAATTTTTAACGTTAAAAAAGGGCTTTCGTTTTCAGGAAGGTCACCTGTAAAACGAAATTCCCGTTTGTAAAGCAAAATTCCCGAAATCAGATGAAAAAAAGCATTTGTACCGCAAGATTCCCGATTTGTAAAGCAAATTCCCGTTTTGTAAATGAAATTCCATAGTTTTTTACTGTTT
>JAZLLX010000132.1:0-17340 GCA_045598345.1 Acidaminococcaceae bacterium
AGGCGGCCCGCTGACCTTCCGGGTTGTGTCGCTGGAGCATACTGGCAACAGTATGCCTAGATAAATGGTTATCTGAAAAACAGAACTCGGCTTATTGAACACTCAACATGAAAAAAGACAGGCATTACCTGTCTTTTTTCTAATTAGTAATGAGTAATTAGTAATGAGTAATTGTGGTAGGATGGTCCGGTGATTAAAGCAAGGGCAAAGGATTTAGAAATCAGGATTCAGGGAAAGTCGGCATAATGCGAACTCTTGGCCCCTTGGTGAAGGGGCTGTCGCTTTTAGGAACGTGGTTGCGACTGGGGATTGAAAACTAATTAAGAATTGTGAATTAGGAATTAAGAATGATGGTAAGATGTTCCTGTGGTTAGAATTTAGGGTTCAGCTGTGCGGTGTAATTTCTTTCAAAAGATAATATTTGCAAAATCAATGTGGTGGTGTATAATAAACAAATGGACATCAAAATAGGAGGAATATGGATAATATGGACAGTCAGCAAACATCCCAGTTCCGGAAGGATTTTGCTTTGGCGGTGCAAACTTTCAAACAGGCGGTTTCAGCCAAAACTGATAAGGTACGGAAATTGATTACAGATTGGCTTATAAAATGGGCGGATTATTTGAGACGTGAAGGGCAAAAGCATCCGTATCATATCTGCAGGTATTCCAGCGGGGAAATCGTCCTGGTGGATTTGGGGTTTCGTATCGGTAATGAATTGGGCGGAAGACATTATGCTGTTGTTGTTGAGAAAAACAACAACCCGCACAGCGGTGTGATATTTCTTGCTCCGATAAGTTCCTATGATGTTAGTGCCGGCGAAACTCCAAGAATAAATAATATTGATTTGGGTATAGGGGCAATCAGCAGTCCGCAAAAAGGGGCAGAGGTTGTCATTTCCCAAATTGGGGCATATAGCAAAATACGGATAGTGAAATCATTGCACAGGAAAATAGAAAAAAACAAATATAATGAAATAGTGGATGCACTTTATAAGAAAATTGAGAAAAAGAAATAGTATTCTTATTGACAAATGAGATTATTTAACATATAATGTTTCCACTTAGTGGGAATCCTTTGTTGGAAACCTGCACATATTTTCTATACACAGCATCCTGTCGCAAACGGCAGGATGTTTGTTTTTAATTCAAGTTGTTGTTATAATAAAACCATGAACCGGACTTATATTGCTATTGATTTAAAATCTTTTTATGCTTCGGTGGAATGTGTGGCGCGGGGGCTTGATCCCCTGACCGCCAATTTAGTTGTGGCAGATGAAAGCCGCACGGAAAAAACCATTTGCCTGGCGGTAACCCCTTCTTTGAAAGAACTGGGCATTCCGGGCAGGCCCCGTTTATTTGAAGTGGTTCAGAAGGTGCGGCAGTTGAATTATGGACGCAAAGAACCCATCACCTATATTGTGGCGCCCCCCAGCATGGCTCTTTATATGCGGGTCAGCACACAGGTTTATCACGTGTATTTGAAGTATGTTTCCCAAGAAGATATTTATGTCTATTCCGTGGACGAGATCTTCATTGATGCCACCAGGTATTTGGAACTGTATCATCTCACCGCCCACGAACTGGCCATGAGAATGATTAGGGATGTGCTTAAGACCACTGGAATTACGGCTACCGCCGGCATCGGCAGTAATTTGTACCTTGCAAAAATTGCTATGGATATTGTGGCGAAGAAAATGCCGGCGGACAAGGACGGGGTACGTATTGCGGAACTGGACGAAATGAGTTACCGGCAAAAACTTTGGAGCCATACGCCCATTACAGATTTTTGGCGGGTGGGCCGTGGTTATGCGAAGAAATTGGCGGAGTATCATTTGTTCACTATGGGGGATATTGCCCTTTGTTCTGCAGGCAGTCCGGATGCGTTCTACAGTGAGAATCTTTTGTATAAGTTGTTCGGCATTAATGCGGAACTTTTGATTGACCATGCCTGGGGGTGGGAAAGCACCACCATTGAGGATATAAAAAATTTCCGCCCCGCCGCCCACAGCATCAGTTCCGGCCAGGTACTGCAAAATCCCTATACCTATGAAAAGGGACTTTTGGTTATCAAGGAAATGACAGATTTATTGGTGCTGGATCTGGTGGACAAGCATTTGCTTACAGACCAGATGGTTATTTATGTGGGCTATGATATAGAGAACTTGAAAGACCCGGAAATACGGCGTGAGTATAAGGGCGAGGTGGGAACGGACGGATACGGCAGGTTGGTTCCCAAACCAGCCCACGGCAGCATTAACCTTGACGGTTTCACATCTTCTACGGAGCAAATTATAAAAGCGGTGACGAAACTTTATGAAAATATTGTGGACAAAAACCTTTTGGTACGGCGGCTGAATGTGGTGGCAAATCATGTGCTTTACGAAGATATGATACCCAAAGAAAAATACGAAGCGTTGGATTTGTTTGCAGACCCGCAGGCGGAGCGGCAACGGGAATTGCAGGAGAAAAATCTTTTGCGGGAACGGCAAAGGCAAAGGGCGATATTGCATATTCAGAAAAAGTATGGCAAAAACGCTTTGCTGAAGGGTATGAACTACGAGGAGGGGGCAACCACCCGCAACCGCAACGGGCAGATAGGAGGACATAAGGCATAATGGATGACAAGTATAAGGACATTATCAATTTGCCGCATCATGTGAGCCCCAACAGGCCACGGCTCAGCAAGGAGCAAAGGGCGGCACAGTTCGCCGCTTTTCAGGCCCTGACAGGGTATGAGGATGCCATTGAGAGGGAAACACAAAGGGTGGAAGACGAGTTTGATGCGGAGGGACGCAAAAAACAGCCGTAAAAAACGGGATATAGTAAAGAACGAAACAATATGACATTAGTAATTTTTTATTCCTTGACATACTATATTTAATACTGTAAAATAGAAAAACTACATTCAAAAAATGGGAGGTAATTATGAACATTACAGAGATAGCGGTTTTCGTTGTTTATCTCGCCTGCATGATTGGAATAGGTGTCTATTTCTTCGTGAACAAAAAAGGTGGCGGTGACAAACAGTATTTCTTAGGGGGAAGAGCCATGGGCCCATGGGTGGCGGCTTTGAGCGCCGGCGCATCCGATATGAGTGCCTGGGTGCTGATGGGGCTTCCTGCCAGTGTTTATGCTTTGGGATTGGGGCAGGCCTGGATTGCCATTGGCCTGGCTCTCGGCTACGCAATTTCCTGGATTTATGAAGCACCACGCCTCCGTGCTTTCAGTGTGGAATTTGGCGACAGCATTACAGTCCCTCAATATTTGACCAACCGCTTTTTGGCAAAGTCCAAGGTTCTGCAAATCTTTTGTGCAGTAGTATTTTTGATTGCTTACACAATTTATGCGGCTTCCTCCATTAAGGCGGCAGGCATTCTTTTCAATACGGTTGCGGGTTTGGAAACGGCAACTGCCATGTATCTGGCGGCTTTCATTATTGTGGGTTACACTTTCCTGGGCGGTTTTGACGCAGTATGCTGGACGGATTTTTTCCAGGGTCTGATTATGTTGGGGGCTATGCTCATCGCCCCGCTTTTTGCAGTGACCATGATTCCTGCCAATGCGGGTGCGGATATCCCTCCTGCGTTCTGGTCTTTCACAGCGGACTGGCGTGACATTGTCAGCGGCCTGGCCTGGGGTTTCGGCTACTTTGGTATGCCCCACATTATTGTCCGTTACATGAGTTTGGAAAGCCAAACGGAAATGAAAAAATCTGCCACCATTGCCATCAGCTGGACGACAATCATTTGTTTCTTTTCCATTGTGATTGGTGTGGTTGGCCGTATGTTCCTGGGCTTTGACGACACCATCAATAAAAACAGTTTGGTGTTCATCAGCATGGTGCGTAATATTTTCCCGGCATTGATCAGCGGTGTGCTGCTGAGCGCTATTTTGGCGGCATCCATGAGTACTGCGGACAGCCAGCTTTTGTCCGCCGCTTCCGCTTTTGCATCCGATGTGTACAAGCCCGTGTTCCGCAACGGCAATGCCAGCGACAAGGAAATGACCTGGATGGGCCGTGTTGTGGTTCTGGTCATTGCTTTGGCGGCAATGTTCATTGCCCTGAATCCTAATTCCGGCTCTATTATGTCTTTGGTTTCTAATGCCTGGGGTGTGTTCGGGGCGGCCTTCGGCCCTGCCATTATGCTCAGTTTGTTCTGGAGAAAATTCAATTACACAGGTGCCATTACGGGTATTGTGGTGGGCTCCTTTGTGGATATTTTCTGGTTTATGCAACTCAGCAGTACGGGTATTTACGAACTTTTCCCGGGTTATATTGCCGGTTTGGTTGCAGGGGTTGTGGCAACATTGTGCAGCGGTTCTGTTTCTGAAGAAGTTATGCAAAAGTTTGATGTGGCGGAACGGAAAGCCCTTAGCGGTGAGGATTAATTCGGTAAAAGAAAATAAAGAAAATTGCATAGCACTTGCTATGCAATTTTTTTTGTAGTAAAATACAATACAGGTGAAAATTATGGTAAAGAACATAACTCTTAAAGACGGTTTTGAATTTGATTTTGCCACCATGCTGGGGGCGGGGAGAATTCAAAATTCGGATGTGGAAGCAATTAAAGACAAGATTAGGGACGGGGCGGAAGGAATTAAGGAATTACGGCGCACGGGCAGGGCAAAAAAGCATCTTTCCAAAGACGGTAAGCCGGAGCAGGTATATTTTACCCGTTTGCCCTATGTGCAGGAAGGTTACCCCAATAATCCTAAATCTATTCAAAACTTAGAAGATTTTGCAGTTGAATTACGTAACCATGTGGATGCGGTGCTGTTTTTAGGTGTGGGCGGTTCTTATCTTGGCAACAAGGTGCTGTTTGACTTGTTCTGCGGCGAGGGCTGGAATCTTTTGAAACCGGCCCAGCGGAATTATCATCCCGCCATACTTTTTGGCGGCAATAACCTTGACCCCTTGCAAAGTCAGCAGTTGGTTGACCAGGTGTGGAGTTTGGCGAGAAACACTATGGCAAAGGGCAACCGTTTCCGCCTGATGCTGGTGCCTATTTCAAAGTCCGGCACTACATTGGAAACTTTGACGGCGTTCAGTTATTTTTATGAAGAGTTCCAAAAAGAAAATTATTTGGATTTGGATGTGGCAGTGGTAACGGACTTGGACCCTGATGCCAATTCACCGCTTTTGGCTTTGGCACAGGAAAAGCACTGGCGGATGTTTGATGTGAAGAATGGTGTTGGGGGACGTTTCAGTGTTCTTAATGATGTGGGCTTGGTTATGGCTGCTGCCATCGGTTTGGATATTGGCGAATTTTTGCAAGGTGCAAGAATTATGGATGAGGCCTGCCAAAGCGACAACTGGGAAGAGAATCCTGCCCTTGCCAATGCCGTGCTGAAGTATTTGGCGGCGGAAAAATTCGGCTGTGATATAGAGGTCTTTATGGGCTACGGGATTTGTTTCAAGTCCCTGGCGGAATGGTATGTGCAACTTTTGGCGGAGTCCTTGGGCAAGCGTCACGACAGGGACGGGAATACGGTGTTTTATGGCAGAACGCCCATTGCGGCTATCGGTACAACGGATATGCACGCCCAGACCCAGCAGCATCAGGACGGCAAGCGTAACAAAGTGGTACAGTTCTTGCAGGTGGACGATTTGCACAGTGATGTGGTGTTGGGAAATCCGTTCAGCCATATTCCGCAGATTGCCAAATATGAAGGTCTGTCTTTGAACAGGGCATTACAGGTGGCACTTTTGGCAAACCGGGAGGCCTTGGATAATGATAACCGCTTTACGGCACTTTATCGGCTGCCCCATTTGAATGCTTATTATATCGGGGAAATCTTTTATTTCCTAATGCTCAGCATTGCCTACGAAGGGGAACTGGCGAATGTGGATGTCTTTGACCAGCCCGGCGTGGAGCAGTACAAGAAAATTATTAAACGGGAGTTGGGGAAGTGAGGGCTAAGAATAATGCGTAATGCGGAATTTAATTAAGGATTAAGAATGCAGAATTAAGAATGAATGTGGGATGTTCCTGTGATTATAGCAGGGAAGTCAGGAGTTATGCGGAAGTAACCCTCTCCTTGGGGAGAGGGGCAGGGGTGTGGGGAAACATTGAATTACGCTGTCGCTAATGAAAAGATAAAAACTTAAAACATAAAGTTTATGAATGCTTCGCATAAGCAAAAACACCCGTCTGCCCCTTGTGTTCCTGTGGGCAGCCACCCTCTTCAAAAAGAGGGAAAAATAAGTTCGCAGTAAGCGGACCTTTTTATTTTAGTCACAGGAACTTTTTACCATAGTTTTAAACTTTAAGTTTTTAATTTTTAATTTCCAAATCCCATTGATATTGTTATTTCACAAAAAAGTTTATCTCCCAATCTGGGACGTAGGGGTGTTTGCGGAGGTAGATTTGGTAATTGGGGTTTAGTTGCAAAAGTGCAAGGGGAATTGCGAACAGGTCTTCGTTGAAGTGATATCCCGCAATCAGCATTTTGGGTTTATATTGTCTTATGGTTTGCGTTGCTCCGATTAGTGCCTCTTTCTCCGCACCTTCCAAATCCATTTTGATATAGGTGGGTATGAGTTTTGTCTGTTCCACTATCTTGTCAATGGTGGTGGCTGTAACGGTGGTGGGTTTTGCCCCGTAGATGGAGGCCGCCCTGCCGCTTTGGGTGCTGAATTGAATAAGTCCTTCTTCTTTCCAAATGGCGGTGTTGATAAGAATGTTATTGTCTGATTTCGGCAAATTGCTTTGCAATTTGCCGAAATTTTTATAGTCCGCTTCCACCAAAACCCGTGTTTTGGCAGGCACTTCCAACGCTGTGTCCCCAGTGTAGGCACCTAAATCATAATAAATTTCATTTTCATTCAAATCTAATAATTGCAAATCATCCTGCCGTCGGGTAACATTGTCAAAGAGATAGTGGAGTTTGCCACTAAATTTATAATTGAACATATCCAGAAAAATCTTTTTACTCAAATCATCTGTCAAAATATCATAGGTCTGTTGCAGTTCTTCCTGATGTTTGGCAAACCATTCCCCGTCAAGATTTTCATCTTTGTATAATCCCAAATGAGGGGCAAGGGTTGTATGTGCTTTGCCCAAATCTTGAAAGCGTTGCAGGACTTCCGGCAGTTCTGAAGCAAAGGCAATGATTAAAAGAAAATCTTTGCCGATTCGTTGGATAATTTCTTTATAAGTTTCCACTCTGTAGCCACGGAAAACTTGCCCCCGACAAAATTCATCACTGACGAAGATACCGGCAAGATGAATATTGTGTTTTTCACAGAAATCCACAATTTTGTCCGCCCCGTTGCCCGTGCCATAGAGAACAATGGGCTTGCGGTCTAATGCACTTTGTTTGATATTTTCCCAACAGGAAATACTTTCATTAAGGTAAAACATAATGAATATATTATAGCAATTTTTTTGTGTTTTGTGGTATAATACTTAAATATTAAAATGGAGTAAAATATGCAGAAGGCAAAAATCCATGTGACATCAAAAATAAATGACAAGGATGGCATATCCACATTAGAACAGTGGGCAACGGGGGACTTGGGGGAAAAGGACGGCATCCGTTATTGCTTTTATGAAGAAACGGCGGAGGGCATGGAGGGCACCAGGACAACCCTGAAGTGGGGAAAAGATTTTTTAATCATTAACCGCAGCGGTACTATTGAAAACCGGCAGGAGTTTCGGGAAGGTCTGCGGTGCCGGAGTGTTTATAAAACGCCTTATTTGCAAATGCCTTTGGTGAGTACTACAAAAAAATTGCAGATTGAAACAAAGAGTAAAAAACATCGGTTGGATGTGGTTTATGATTTGCAGTACGGGGAAGACCCCTACGGCAGAATGGAAATAGTTATGGAATTGGAGGAACAGGATGAACATTAAAGAAATTTTGGCAAAGGCCATAGTGGATGCGGTGGCAAAAGCACAGGGCACAGGGGAACTGCCTGCCAGTGATTTGATTTTGCCTGAGGCGGCTCTGGAAGTTCCTCCGCAAAAGGATTTTGGTGATTTTTCCACCAACTATGCCATGAAAAGCGCTAAAACTTTGAAAAGCAATCCCCGCAAGATTGCCCAGGCCATTATTGATAATTTGGACTGTACTTTTGTAGACAGAATGGAAATTGCCGGGCCCGGCTTTTTGAATTTTTACCTCAAATCCGACTGGCTCTATGTAATGTTGGGTGATATTATCAAAGCAGACAAGAATTACGGCAATTTGCCAAAACGGAATGACGGGCAAATTCAGGTAGAGTTTGTCAGTGCCAACCCTACGGGTCCGTTGCATGTTGGGCATGGTCGTGGGGCGGCTTATGGCAGTGCTTTGTGTAATTTGTTGGAAGCGGCGGGTTATGATGTGGAACGGGAATATTACATTAACGATGCCGGCAACCAGATGAACGGTTTGGCGGACAGCGTTGATTTGCGTTACCGTGAATTGTTGGGCGAAAAAATTAACGAAGATGAACTGGTTTATCACGGGGAAGATATTGTAGAAACTGCCCAAAGAATTGTGAAAAATTATGGTGACAAGTTTTTGAAAATGAACGTTGAGGATAGACGGAAGGAATTTCTCACGCTGGCATATAAAGAAAAATTGGCTGGCCTGCAAGAGGACTTGGACAAGTTCAATGTACATTATGATGTGTGGTTCAGTGAGAAGACCTTGCATGAAACAGGGGCGATTAAGTCCGCTTGTGATTTGCTTACAGAGCGTGGCTATATGTATGAAAAGGACGGTGCTTTGTGGCTGAACGCCACGGAGCATGGGGACGATAAGGATAGGGTGGTGATCCGTGATAATGGTGTACCAACCTATTTTGCGGCGGACATTGCCTATCACAAGAATAAGTTTGAGCGTGGCTTCAAAAAGGTTATTAACATTTGGGGCGCAGACCATCATGGCTATGTTGCCCGGATGAAGGCGGCCGTTGGGGCTTTGGGGTATGACCCGGCACAGTTGGAAGTTTTGCTTTTGCAGATGGTTTCCCTTTTCCGTAATGGTGAGATGGTGAAACTTTCCAAGCGTACCGGGAACACAATTACTTTGAAAGAACTGATTGAAGAAGTGGGCGTGGATGCGGCAAGGTTTTTCTTTGTTATGAGAAGCATTGACAGCCAGTTGGATTTTGATATGGGACTGGCAACGGAGGAAAGTAATGACAATCCTGTGTACTATATTCAGTATGCCCATGCCAGAATTTGCAGCATTTTCCGTCAGTTGCAGGATGCCAATATTATGGTTAAGGATAACCCCAATTTGCAAGTTTTGACTGATGCAACAGAGATTGATTTGATAAAAAAATTAGGTGATTATCTGGAAATGTTGGCAGGCGCCGCAGAGGACAGGGCAGTGCATCGTGTGGCTACCTATATTCACGAGTTGGCAGGCCTGTTTCATTCCTTCTACAATCAATGCCGGATTTTAGGTGTGGATGAGGATGTACAGCAGGCAAGAATTGCTTTGATTACAGCGGTAAAATATGTGGTGGAACATGCTTTAGGAATCTTGGGCGTGTCCGCACCGGAACACATGTGAGTTTAGGGATTAGGAATTAGGAGTTAGGGATTAGGGGTAAAATATGAAGAATGAAAGATTTAATATTTAGTTGTGTCAGATAAAAAAATGTTAACGACTTTTGAAAGGGAGTGATTTGTTTGAATCTTGATAAACAGCAAAAAGAATTAGTGAAAGATATTGAATTTGCCAAACAACTGTATAAGAAGTTGATAAAAATTTTGCCATCTTTCAATATTACTGATAAAAAGGTATTGCCATACGGCTTAAAACCGCACACTCGTTCAGTAAGTTGGTTGGTTGAACAAGTTATAACTCAACAAAGCAAATATCATTGTAAAGAACTTGGGTTGGAAGATGTGAATTTCGATATGCCTGATACATGTTTGCATGATTGTATTGTCAAAGCTCACAACAAAAACTATTATATTAACGTTAAGGCACATAACATAGACGGGAAAGAAAATAAAAATGATATTGCAGCAGTAGAAAAACTTTACATGAATTATAAAGAATGTTCGGAATATAATGTGATTTATGTTTGTGTAGGTATTCATTTTGAAGGGATAAAAATTGTGTTTGATGAGGAATATTTGAAGGTTTTCACAGCACAATTTTTACCGATTTATGTTAACCCAAGAAATGATAAGATACAAGCGAAGTATAGTCATACACCGATATTGAGGACTAGAAAACAATTTCTTAAAGAATTGACGAATTCATCTATAAGTATTAATCTGAGGTGAAAGATGAACAGTTTATTAAACAGGATTTTTAATGAAGATTGCCTTGAAGGTATTGACAAAATACCTGATGAAAGTTTAGATTTAGTTGTTGCTGATCCGCCATATTGTTTAGGTAAAGATTACGGAAATAATTCAGATAAAATGGATCCGCAGGAATATTTAATGTGGACTTACAAATGGATAGATAAGGTGATCCCTAAATTGAAAGATACGGGCAGTTTTTATATATTTCTGACTTGGAGATACAGTCCTGAAATTTTCTCGTATTTGAAAAAACACTTAACTATGATGAATGAGATAATTTGGGATAGAAAGGTTCCAAGTATGGGTGGCAGTACGAGAAGTTTTACATCGGTTCATGATAACATAGGTTTTTTTGTCAAATCGAAGAAATATTATTTTGACATAGATGCTGTAAGAATTCCTTATGATGCTGAGACAAAAAAAGCAAGATCACGAAAACTTTTTGAAGGGGCAAAATGGTTGGAATTGGGATATAATCCAAAGGACCTATGGTCTATATCACGGATACATAAACAAGCACCAGAAAGGGAAAATCATCCTACGCAAAAACCATTGGCAGTTATTGATCGAATAATAAAATCAAGTTCTCCAGTTAATGGTGTTGTTTTAGATCCATTTATGGGAAGTGGAACTACGGCAGTTTCCTGTATCAATAATAAAAGGAATTATATCGGATTTGAGATAAATGAAGAATATTGCAGATTGATAGATGATAGAATTCGGCGAATTGAAGCAGATTTATTTGATTTTGCTGTAGTTGCCCAATAACTTTTGTCGTTGTTTTATGTGAGAAAGGGGTATTTGTGATGGCTACGAAGTACATATTTGTTACCGGCGGGGTGGTTTCCAGTTTGGGAAAGGGTATTACTGCCGCATCTTTGGGCAGGTTGCTCAAAGCAAGGGGATACAGGGTTACTATTCAGAAATTTGACCCTTATATCAATATTGACCCGGGTACAATGAGCCCCTATCAACATGGGGAAGTTTTTGTTACGGATGACGGCGCAGAAACAGATTTGGATTTGGGTCATTACGAAAGGTTTATTGATATCAACTTGTCCAAGGCCTCCAGCGTAACTGCGGGCAAGATTTATCAGAGCGTTATTAACCGTGAGCGTAAGGGCGGTTATTTGGGCGGTACGGTACAGGTTATTCCCCATGTAACTAACGAGATTAAGGACCGGGTTTATCACGTGGGCAAGGAAGACCAGGCAGATTTTGTTATTACGGAGATTGGCGGTACGGTTGGCGATATTGAGTCCTTACCATTTTTGGAAGCCATCCGCCAGGTGAAGAAAGAAGTAGGTGCAGAGAACACGCTTTACATTCATGTAACTTTGGTGCCTTATATCAGTGCGGCCGGTGAATTGAAATCCAAGCCCACCCAGCATAGCGTTAAAGAATTGCGGAATATCGGTATCAGCCCGGATATTTTGGTGTGCCGTGCGGAAAAACCGATTCCCAAAGATATGTGTGATAAGATTGCCATGTTCTGCGATGTGGATGCGGATGCGGTTATTCAAAATCTGACTGCACGGAGCATTTATGAAGTGCCTCTGCTTTTGCAGGAGCAGAACTTGGATAAAATTGTGTTGCGGAAACTGGGGATGGAAGACAAGCCGGCGGATATGCAACAATGGACGGATATGGTTAAGAACATTCTCACGGTACATGAGAAAAAAGTTCGGATTGCGGTGGTGGGAAAATATGTGGAGTTGCAGGATGCTTATATTTCCATTACGGAAGCATTGCGTCATGCGGCATTGCACAATAAAAGTGAGTTGGAAATAAAATGGGTGAATGCGGAAAAGATAGAAGCACCGGGCACGGATTTGGACGAAGTGTTCAAGGGGGTGAACGGCATTTTGGTTCCCGGCGGTTTTGGTGACAGGGGTATTGAAGGGAAGATTTTCGCTGTGCAGTATGCACGGGAACATAAATTGCCTTTCTTTGGAATTTGTTTGGGTATGCAGGTGGCGGTTATAGAATTTGCCCGGCATAAATGTGGTATGGCGGATGCCAATTCCAGTGAGTTCAATGGTTATACGGAACACCCCGTTATTGATTTGATGGCGGACCAGGTAGATGTGGAGGACAAGGGCGGCACTATGCGTTTGGGTTTGTACCCTTGCAAAGTTGCACAAAATACCTTTACGGCTAAGGCCTACGGTGGGGACGAATTGATTTATGAGCGTCACCGTCATCGTTATGAGTTTAACAATCAGTTCCGGGAACAACTGGAAAATGCCGGATTGGTTTTGGCGGGCACATTGCCAACCGGGCGGTTAGTGGAGATTGTGGAACTGCCCAAGAGCGAGCATCCCTGGTTTGTGGGTTGCCAGTTCCATCCGGAGTTCAAGTCCCGCCCGACAAAGGCACATCCGTTGTTCAGGGACTTCATTGCGGCAGCACTTAAATAGGGGATAGGGATTAGGATACAGGAGTTAGTGGATAATATAATGCGTAATGCGGAATTCGCAATGCGTAATTATAAAAATAAATGTCAAAGAACAAAGAGCAAAGACCAAATGTGGTAATATGTTCCAGTGATTGTAATTAAGAATTAAGAATGCAGAATTAAGAATGATGGTAAAATGTTCCTGTTATTATATTTTGGGTTTCAGTCGTGTGGGGTTATGCGAACCCTCGTCCGCCCATAAAGGGGCGGGGGACCGTCTAAAGGAACATAGAAGGACGGTGGTGGGGTGAGCAATTAAGCTGATAATTTGGACAAGTATAATTAGTTACGCATTACGAATTGCGAATTAAGCATTATTATTGAGGAGCGAATTATGTTAAAAAAATTATTTGTAACAGCAGTTTTGCTTTTGGCGGTGCTCAGTTTTGTAGTGAGTTTGGTCAAGGGCAACAACAACAAGGACATCAGTTTGAATGTGCCGGAATGTGTGGCGGTAATTGATATTACAGGGCCTATCGTAAGCGGCGGTGTGGATGCAGGCCTGCTCAATCAGGTCAACGGTACGGGCAGTCGTGACATTATGGCACAGATTCGTGATGCGGCGACAGACATTAGTGTCCGTGCTTTACTGCTCAATATTGACAGCCCCGGGGGCAGTCCTACGGCGGCGGAAGAAATTGCCAAGGAATTGGCACGCTTCAAGGCGGAGAGCAAGAAACCTGTTGTCACCACTATGGGTGATATGGGTGCCAGTGCCGCCTATTGGATTGCTGCAGCGGCAAGCGACAAGATTTATGCCAACGCCACCACTATGACGGGCAGCATCGGTGTGTATATGCCCTATATGAATGTGAAGAAACTTTTAGACACTATCGGTGTGGAAAGCGGCATGATAAAGGCGGGCAAGAATAAAGGTATGTTCACGGTGGACAGGGAAATGACGGAAGAAGAAAAAGCCATTGCCCAAAATATTGTCAACGAAATTCATGAGGAGTTTATTCAAGTGGTTGCGGAAGGCCGGCACATGGACGGCCAGCAGTTGCGGAGATTGGCAGACGGCAGGGTATATACGGGCAAGCAGGCCAAGAATGTTGGCTTGGTTGACGAGGTTGGCAACTATTATGACGCTTTGGCAGAAGCCGCCAAATTAGGAGGTATCAGCGGCACGCCGGTTGTAAAGAGCAAACCCAAAGCATCCCCTTTGGAGGCACTTTTAGGCGCTAAGATTGTGGAGGCGGTGAAAGCACAATTTCTACAAAGCATTACCGCCGATATTGAAGGAACAACACCGAGGTAAGCACCTTGCGTAAGGAAAGTTTTTCGGTTCTTTTTGAAACTAAAGAAGGAATGGCGGAACTGGTAAATCAACCCTGTATGTGGCGGAGTGCGGTTTATTTCGTGGCCAGCATGGGGCTTTTCACCGGGGTTTGCACAAACACCTGGCTGATGAGCCAACCGTTGGAAGTCAGGGCGGGTGTGGTGTTGAGCACCATTTTGTTTTTGGTCATTGGCCTGTTCCTTTATGCCATGCTGCTGCATGGCATTATGGAAACCTTTGGCGCTTTGGCAGGGGATGCCAAGGCCCTGATTTGCATTTTGGGTTATACCGCATTGCCCTTTTTAGTCCTGACCCCGGTGGCACTTTTGGCAGGGCGAATGGGGCTGGGCGGCTTGCCCCTTTTGGCAATCATTGCTCTTTGGGGATTCATTTGGATGAATTATCTTTTAGTCCGGGCATTGGAAGTGGTTTATATTATCAGTGTCTGGCAGGCCTTGGGGGTAATTTTATTCAGCTTGATTTTGCTCTATGTATTCTTCACCTGGCCTTTTAGAATTGGTATTAATCTGTTAAAAGTAATAATGCAAAGTTTGTAATGAAAGGAGAAAATTATGAACAGAGAATTGGCGTTGGAATTTGTAAGAGTTACGGAGGATGCCGCTATTGCCTGTGGTCCATTGGTTGGTCGTGGGGACAAGAACGGTGCGGACGGCTTGGCGGTGGAGGGTATGCGGAGGCGTTTTGATTCCGTGCCTATCAGCGGTACCGTGGTTATTGGCGAGGGGGAATTGGACGAAGCGCCCATGCTTTACATTGGTGAAAAGGTTGGTTGTGGCGGTCCTGAGGTGGATATTGCCGTTGACCCGGTGGAAGGCACAAATCTGGTGGCAAAGGGCAGACCCGGTGCCATTGCAGTTTTCGCCTGTGCCCCCAAAGGATGCCTGTTGCATGCTCCTGATATGTATATGGATAAAATTGCGGTAGGCCCCCGTGCCAAAGGATGTATTGACATTGATGCACCGGTGGAGGAAAACCTCCGCAATGTGGCAAAGGCCTTGAACAGAAAAATTTCCGATTTGAATGTGGTATTGCTTGACCGTGAACGGCATGAAGAATTGATTAGCCGTATTCGCAAGGCAGGTGCCCGCATCAGTTTGATTACAGACGGTGATGTTACCCCCATTTTGAATTGCGGTATTGAAGGCACTGGTGTACACATGTACATTGGCAGGGGCGGTGCGCCGGAGGGCATTATCGGTGCGGCTGCCATTAAGAGTTTGGGCGGCGATATGCAGGCACGTCTATATCCCGAAAACGAGGAACAAATCAAGCGTTGCATTAAAATGGGAGTTGAAGATTATCACAAAAAATTAGTGTTGGACGATTTGGTAAAAGGTGATGATTGTATGTTCACCGCTACCGCCATTACGGATTGCGGCACTATGCTGAACGGATTAAGATATTTTGGCAACGGTGTGCGTACCCATACTATTATCACCCGCTATGTTACAGGTACAGTCCGTTTCATAGACACAGTACACAGTTTTGACAAGGAGAATATGCAGGTTAAATTATAATGCGTAATGCGAAATTCGCAATGCGGAATTGTGGTAAGATGTTCCCGTGATTAGAATTGGGATAGTTAGCATAAAGCGGAAGTAACCCTCTCCTTGGGGAGAGGGGCAGGGGTGTGGGGAAAAGTACGATAAGAATTAGAAATGTGAATTTAGAAATGTGAAATGATGGTAAAAAGTTCCTGTGATTATAACAGGGAAGATGGTATAGTGTGGACTTTGGAATATAAATCATTTTAATCTTGTCAGTACTATTGCGTAATGCTATAATTTATATGTAGATGGAGATTAACAGATTATGGCGATTGATACACTGAAAGCGGAAGAATACAGAAAACAACGGCAGGCGTTCACTCTTTTGGATGATGCCTTTATGACTGTATTCTTTCATGAAAACATTAAAGCAACAGAACTGGTATTGCGGATTATCCTTGACAAGGATGACATAGAAATATTGGAAGTGACCGCCCAGGACGACGTGCCGAGTTTGCAGGGCAGAGGAATACGGCTGGACGTGTTTGCCAAGGACAGCAAAGGAAAACTCTATGATATAGAAGTCCAATGTTCCGAACGGGGGGCGGGATTCAAGAGGGCGAGATACAACAGCAGTTTGTTGGATGCAAATATACTGGAAAAAGGCACGGTATATGAAGAACTGCCGGAGACCTATGTGATATTCATAACACGGGAAGACACCATAGGAAGAAACCTTCCCATATATCACATAGAACGGATGATAAAAGAAACCAAAGAAGAAATAAACGACGGAGCCCACATACAATGAATTATAAAGAATTGGCGGAAAAAGCAAAAAACTTGAAAGAAACAGAAGGAGGCGAAGCAAAAATGTGTGCAATTACAGAAAAATGGTATAATGACGGCAAGGCGGAAGGCATTGCAGAAGGCATTGCGGAAGGCAAGGCGGAAGGCAAGGCGGAAGGTTATAACGCTGTTGCGGAAGCAATGATCAAGGACAAAATGCCGTTGGAGCAAATTCAAAAATTTACAAAACTTTCTTTAGAGAAATTAAATGCGATCAGTAAAGAGATTGGCGTAGCATTGGTTATGTAACAGCAAAAATGGTGTAATTCAATTAAGAATTATGAATGCAGGTATAAATAGGGATTAGAGGTTAGAGGTTAGGAAGTAGGTTTCAGGATATAGGAATTAGGGAAGTTGGCATAGTGCGAAAGTAACCCTCTCCTTGGGGAGAGGGAATTAAAGGGTGTGGGGAAACATAGGATTACGCTGACGCTAATGAAAAGATAAAAACTTAAAACTTAAAGTTATGGTAAAATGTTCCGGTGATTAGATTAAATTACCCCTTCCTTTTGGGAGGGGAGGGCCGATACTGGAACGTGGACCGGCGGGGTGAGCGGTTTGGTAGTAACAAGTTTTCTGCGTAATCCGCACCCCCAGTCGCTGAAAAAGTTATAAGTTATAAATTAAAAATGAAAAATTATGGTAAGATGTTCCGATGATTATAGCCGGGAAGTTGGCATAGTGAGAACTCATGCCCTCTTTTCTAAAGAGGGGGGACCGCTTGCGGTGGGAGTTTTTGCATTATAACGAAAACTTCAAATAGAATATAAAATACGAGAGAAGCGACAAACAGTTTATGAATGCTTCGCATAAACAAAAACACCCGTCTGCCCTCTGTGTTCCGAACCCCCTTCGCCACTTCGTGGCCCTCTTCCCCCTCTTGGGGGACGCAAGGGCAGCCACCCTCTTCAAGAAGAGGGAAAATAAGTTCGCATTATGCGGACTTTTTTATTTCAATCTTTATTTTGCTTTTTACTCAGCGTTA
>JAZLLX010000133.1:0-1164 GCA_045598345.1 Acidaminococcaceae bacterium
ACACTTAATATTCAAACTTTCTTCTATCTGCCATCATAAAGGCATGATTTTGAATGTAATATCGAAAATTGTGGGTATTGTCGGTGCGCTCTGTCTTTTGCTTTTTGGCATGAACATGCTGAGTAACGGTATTCAAAAAGGTGCTGGCAGCGGACTGCAAAAACTGCTTGGAAAAATCACGGGCAACAGATTTTACGCGGTGCTTACTGGAATTGGTGTTACAGCCATAATTCAGTCGTCTGGTGCCACCACCGTTATGGTAGTTTCATTTGTAAATGCCGAGATTTTGACCTTGGAACAGGCCATCGGGGTAATTTTTGGTGCCAACATTGGTACTACGGTTACGGCCTGGATTGTTTCACTTTTTGGATTCAGTTTTTCTATTGCTGCAATGGCTATCCCACTTTTTGGCTTTGGTTACATTCTAAAATATTTCAAAAAATTTAAGATTCACAATTTTGCAGAAAGTTTTATGGGCTTTGCACTTTTGTTTATGGGGCTTGGTCTTTTAAAGGAAAGCCTCACTTTAGGCCCTGGTGCAAGCCGCATTTTTGCTGTTATAAACGGATGGGGAATTGGTGGTATTCTTCTTGGTGTACTTCTGGGAGCCCTGATTACTGCCCTCATTCATTCCAGTTCTGCCATGACCGCCATTGTTTTGACTATGGCCAGCAACGGAACTTTAAGCTGGGAACTTTCTGCGGCAATCGTTTTGGGAAGTAACATCGGTTCTACAGTTGATGCAGTTATGTCCAGCTTTGGAGCCAGCGTTAATGCCCGCCGCACTGCATTTGTTCACGTTGCCTTTAACGTTACAGGAACGCTGGTTGCATTGTTGATTTTCAAACCTTTCCTTACACTTATTGATTTTATTGTTCCCCTTGAACCTGCCGCAAATATCACAACTCACATTGCAATGCTTCATACAATTTTCAACATTTGTGCCACAGCCCTTTTTGTTCCTTTTGTCCATCGGATTGCAATGATTGCCCGCAAAGTTATTCCAGAAACTGCGACAGAACAAGTCGAACATTAACATCTTCCAGCAATTCTTCCTCATACACGCATCAGTGCCGATTTGTATTCTTACCAGATCCAGACTGAGATCAGCAAAATGAGTGCAAAAGTTATGGAAATGTTTGATTCAGTCTGCAACAGTTTCAT
>JAZLLX010000134.1:0-22832 GCA_045598345.1 Acidaminococcaceae bacterium
AATTCCGAAAATAAAGGCGTGGGCATTATGGCACGGCACAAACTCACCAACAACACCTACTATGAAGGCAATATCCGTTACGGCAAGCAGGAAACAGAGTGGAGCGAAAGCGAACTGGGCAGTTACGACACGGACAGCAGGAACTACGGCATCAGCGTAGGTATGGGACATATCTTCCCGGTTGGCAAGAATGAAATAGATGTCTATGGCAGGTACACATACGGACATGTGGGCGCTTGTGACGCCACAGTGGGGACAAGCGAGTACCACTTTGACAGCGTGAAGAGCCACAGAGTGAGAGTTGGCGGAAAATACAATTTTGGAAACAAAGACAGCAAAGCAAAACCCTATGTTGGACTTGCCTGGGAACGTGAGTTCAAGGGCGAAAGCAAAGCAAGCATCGCAGGAGTCGGCGAAGCCCCCGCACCCAGCATGAAAGGCAACACAGGCATACTGGAAGCAGGCTGCGACTGGAATGTAAGTAAGAAGTGGACAGTTGGACTTGGTGCAAATGCCTATGTTGGCAAGAGAAAAGGATGGGACGGAATGGCAAGGGTGTTCTATAATTTCTAAAAAAAAAGCGGCGTGAGCCGCTTTTTTTAATTAGTAATTAGTAATGAGTAATGAGTAATTGTGGTAATATGTTCCTGTGATTATAGTAGAGAAGTTGGCGGAGTGCGGAAGTTTTCCCTCTTCTTGAAGAGGGGGAACCGTTTTTAGGAACATAGAAGAACGGTGGGTGTTTTGGTCTACACGGAGTGTTCATACAGAAACCAAGAATATAAAAATCAGAAATGATGAAGGCAGACCAATGACAGAGAAGGTAGTAGCTGTTTATGAATGCTTCGCATAAACAAAAACACCCGTCTGCCCCCTGTGTTCTTGTGGGCAGCCACCCTCTTCAAGAAGAGGGAAAATCAGTTCGCATTAAGCAAACAAGTTTTCTGCGTAATCCGCACCCTCAGTCGCAACCACGTTCCTAAAAGCGACAGCCCCCGCAAGGGCGGGGGCTACTCGTGTTCCTGTGATTAGAATTAGTTAGGTTCGCATTCAGCGAACTTTTTTATTTTTATTTTGCTTTTCACTCAGCATTAAAAAGCATTTGGAACTGCAAAATCTCAATTTCAATGTAACGTAACATTCCTACAATGTTACGTTACATTGATAACCGCTTTTCGCGCTTTTAATTGCGTTTTGTTGAAGAGCAATTTCAGTGATGAGAGTAATGAGCGAAGAGAAAAGAATTTGAAAAAAGTTCTTTGCGATTGGAGAGGGAAAAAATTTTTCATTCAAAACAGCAAAATTGTAAAATTAATCTTGCGACAGTTTGACATAATCTGTCGCCATTTTGAAATCCAATTTTCACGATTTTTTCATTTTTGAGTGAGAGAATTTTTTTGGAATGAAAGTGTTTGAGATAATTCACAATTCATAATTAACAATGCACAATGATGGTAAAATGTTCCGGTGATCAAATATTATTCGTAGGGGCAGGTTTGCAACCTGCCCGAAGAACAGGCGATAAAATAAGAGCGGACGGGTGGGGTTGAAACCCGCACCCTACGGGGAAAGTTGTTAATTAAAAATTAAAGAATTCTTCGCATAATGCTAAAACTCCCACCGCAAGCGATCTCCCCTCTTTTAGAAAGAGGGGAAAAAGTTCGTATTAAGCGGACTGTTTTTATTTTTAATCAATGGAACTTTTTACCATATTTGCTCTTTATTCTTTGCTCTTTGACATTTATTCATGTCGGAGAGAGCGACCCCACCACCACACTTCGTGTGGTCCCCCGCCCCACGCCTGGGGCGGAAAAAGTTTGGCATTATGCAGTGACGAAGTTTTCTGCGTAATCCGCACCCCCAGTCGCCTTTCTATGTCCCTTTAGGCGCCAGCCCCCGCAAAGGCGGGGGCTATTTAATCATAGGAACATTTTACCATTAATTTCTAACTTCTAACTTATAACTTCTAACTAAAAAGTGCCTGCCTAATTGCTCACCCCACCACCGCCAACACGCTCCCATAGGCGGTCCCCCGCCCCTTTAGGGGCGGACGGGGGTTCGCTTTCAGCGGACTTTCCCTTAATCCTGATTCCTGTTTCCTTTATCCTTTTTGCTGTTGTACTTGTTCATCACTTTTTCCAACTCGTCCGTAATCCAGGCATCGGCGGCGGTGGGGATGGTTTCTGCCATAATTTTTTGTTCTTCAGCATTAAACTTGGTCAGCACATAATCAAGCACAACCTGCTTTTCGTGAACAGGGTGCCCGATACCGATACGGAATCTAACAAATTTATCCGTCCCCAAATGGCTTTGTACGGATTTGATGCCGTTATGCCCCCCGCTGGAACCGTTGGGCCTGATTCTTAAAAATCCTATGGGCAAATCCATATCGTCATGGATAACCGCAATGTCCTCCGGGGCAATGTTATAAAAACGGGCGAACTGCCCCACTGCCACACCGCTGTCATTCATATAGGTGGTGGGTTTGATAATGAGGATTTTTTCGCCCTCCGCACGGAACTCTGCCACCAGGGCATCCCGTTCCTCTTTGCTGAAGGACACTTCGTGTTTTTTGGCAACAGCATCCGCCACCATAAACCCTATGTTGTGGCGGGTGTTTTCATATTCTTTTCCAATGTTCCCTAATCCGACAATCAATTTCATGTTTGTTATTATACACCAATTTTTTTTTCTTGTAAAATCCCCACATTATATGTATAATATATATAACTATGCCCGTGAGTATGCCTTTCTATCTTTTTGGCGTAATTTAACGGGGGCAGGTTAAGAAATGGAGATGTATTATGTTTATTGACAGAGCGAGAATTTACGTGGAGGCCGGTGATGGCGGAGACGGCATGAGTTCTTTCCGCAGGGAAAAGTTTGTGGAGAAGGGCGGACCTGACGGCGGCAATGGGGGCCGTGGGGCAAGCGTATATTTGGTCGCTGACAAAAATCTGAACACTTTGATTGATTTCCGCTACAAGAGAAAGTATATTGGCAAGAGGGGGAACGGCGGCGGGGCGAAGAACTGCACCGGCAAGTCCCCGGAGGATGTGCTGGTTTATGTTCCCCAGGGGACTATGGTGCGGGACGACAACACCGGTGCACTGCTCTGCGATTTGGTGGAGGACGGCCAGAAGTTTTTGGCCGCCAAGGGCGGCCGCGGGGGCAAGGGCAATGCCTGCTATGCCACGCCCACCAACAGGGCGCCCACTTTCGCCGAGAAGGGTGAGCCGGGGGAAAACCGCTGGCTGAAACTGGAACTGAAACTGATTGCGGATGTGGGGCTTGTGGGCTATCCTTCCGTGGGCAAGAGCAGTATTATTGCCCAGGTGAGTGCCGCCCGGCCGGAGATTGCGGCTTATCATTTCACCACTTTAACCCCAGTGCTGGGTGTGGTGCGGCTGGACGAGGAAACCAGTTTTGTTCTGGCGGATATTCCCGGTCTGATAGAGGGGGCCCACGAGGGCGTGGGGCTGGGTCATGATTTTTTGCGGCATGTGGAGCGTACCAAGGTGCTGCTGCACATTGTGGATTGTGCGGCGGTGGACGGACGGGACCCGGTGGATGATTTTGAAAAGATTAATTTTGAACTGGCGGAATACAGCCAGCGTTTGGCGGGCCGCAAGCAGCTGGTGGTCGCCAACAAGATGGATTTGCCTGAGGCGGAAGAAAATTTTGAGCGTTTGAAAAAACATGTGGAAGCCAAGGGGTACGCCATTGCCAAGGCCAGCGCGGCTACCGGTGAGGGGCTCAGGGAACTGATGTTCAAGGCCTTTGATTTGATTAAGGAATATGTGCCGGAGGAGGACGAGGAGGAACTGGAACGTTTTGAAGAGATTGACCCGGACAGTTTTGATGTTGCGGTTGGCAACGATACGGATTGGGAAGTGCGGGGCAAGAATATTGAGCGTCTGGTGGCTATGACGAATTTTGACAACAGGGAAGCGCTCTACCGTTTCCAACTGATTTGGAAACGTTTGGAAATTGACCGGGCATTAAAGGAGCGTGGCTGCCAGGAAGGGCAGACCGTGCGTATCAGGGATATGGTTTTTGAATATAAGGAGAATATCTGATGGACGGGATTGCTGAAGAAAAAGAAATAGCCAGGGAAGTGACCGTGCCTTCCGGGGACAGGAAGATGTGGGCGCTGGGGGCGTTGATTATTATTTTCGGACTATACTATTTGGAGTACAGGAGTTATTTGCAATATGGCCGGGTTTCCATTTTGGGTGCTGGTATGGATACGGTAATTTTAGGCCTTTGGGTTTGGAAGGTGCTTTGGAAATATGAGCTGATTCTTTATCCTTCCCGTCTGGTGGTAATCGGCAGGGGGATAGGTTTCACCACCCATTACGAAGTGGACTTGACAAGGGCGGAGAGTTATACGGACAAATATGTGAAGAGTTTTTTCCGCAAGACCAAAATCCGCCACTATATCCACAAGAACAGTTCTGTTGACCCGAACCCGCAACGGCTTTTGTGTTTTACGGAGGGCAAGAAAAACAAATTGGCCGGGCTGATTTTCAAATGCAGCGACGAGTTCCTCAAGGAATTCCGCAAGGTATTGCCCGGGAAATTTTTACAATTAACGGAAGGAGTGCCAAAATGACAGGTTTGGAAAATGTTGACCCCAGTTTGATCCTGCATCGTCTGATAATGATTTGTTTGGCGGCTTTTGTGTATATCTATATCATCTCCTTTATCATCGGGCAGGAGCGGCGGAACAAATGGTTTCACAAGCGGAAGCATTATACTTTCTTCAATAAAAAGGGCTTTTTGGGAGAATACTTGAACTACGGTTATCCCTGCACTGTTCCCGGTTTCATTGTGGCTTTCATAATGTACGGTGGGATTTTCGGCGTGGGGTATTGGTATCTTTTCAAAGTGCCATATTGAGAGAAGTTAGAAGTTAAAAGTTATAAGTTGTAAATTAGCGGTAAATGGTTCCCAAAATATAATCAACGGAACATTCCACCATAATTTCTAATTTCTAACTTATAACTTATAACTCGGAACAGAGTACAGAATTGAGGTGAGGTCATGAGCGAAATTTGGGGCATGGTTATGAAACGCCAGGGTGAACGGGCGGAAGTGAAACTGGACAAGCAGCGTACCACGGTGGCAAATTTGCCAAAGTATTTGGACTGCTGGAATCCCATTTCCGCCAAAGCCGGCGAAGTCGTTGGGATTGAGTTTCAGGAACTGGGCAAGACCAAGGCCAATGTAATTACCTACGGCTTTCCTGTGCTGGGTATTTTGGCAGGGCTGGCCTGCGGCCACAGCGCCGCCAATTTCTTCGGCGGCAAGGAAATTTATTTTTTGGGTGTGTCCGTGTTTCTGTGGTTGGCGGTAACCATCAATTATGCCAGAATTTTCCATCGGGATGCGGTGCGTGAGGGCCCCCAGCCCACCATTGTGGAAATTGAAATGAAGGCACCTACGATTTCAGAACATAACTCTGTGAAACCCAATGAGAAGGCGGAACCCACGGAACAGGCAGGGGAAACGGAGGGGGCGGCACAATGAAACTTGTGCTGGCAAGCCAGTCCCCCAGGCGGCAGGAACTGTTGCGGAAGGCAGGGTACGAACTGGATGTGCGGCCCGCCAATTTTTCCGAAAAGTCCGGCAGCGCCAAAGAGGCGGCAGAGGTTGTGCTGCTTAATGCCAGGGGCAAATGTGAGGAAATAGTACAACAGGTTGGTGATGTAATTCCTGTTGTGGGGGCGGACACGGTGGTGGTGATTGACGGCAGGATTATTGGCAAACCGTGTTCTGCCGATGATGCGGTTGCCACTCTAAACATATTAAGCAACAGAAAGCATCAGGTGCTGACGGGAATCGCCATTAGTTATCAGGGCAAGATGGTTGCGGAAGTTGCCGCAACGGATGTGTATTTCAAAAAATTAAGCAAGAAGGAAATTGCTGATTATGTTGCCACGGGTGAACCTTTGGACAAGGCCGGCAGTTACGGAATTCAAGGTAAGGGCGGTTTTATGGTTGACCATATTGAGGGAAACTTTGACAATGTAATGGGTTTGGATATAGATACGGTACAGCGGTTGTTGAAGAAACTTAAGGTTGGGTGAAATGAGCGAATTTAGGGTTAATGATATAGAATATTCGGAGATGCCCCGGGAACGGATGGCACGGCTGGGGGCGGCGGCACTAAGCGACAAGGAACTGGTTGCCATTTTGGTCGGCTCCGGCAACAAGCAAAAAACTGTTTTTGAAATAGCGGAGGACCTGACCCGTCACGGGCGGCTGTACCGGGAGTTGTGCCGGGTAAATCAGATGGCGGAACTGACGGCGGAAAACGGGCTGGGTCCCGCCAAGGCCTGTATGCTTTTGGCGGCCATTGAACTGGGACGGCGGATTGCGAAGAAGGGCCATTCCTTGGACAGTGCGGTTGTGCAGCACCCCGGTGATGTTTATGAACTTTTAAGCCCGGATTTGCGGTATGCCCAGGAGGAACATTTTTATGTTCTGCACCTGAGCCCCAGCAATAAGGTGCTTGCCCTGTCGGAAATTACCAAGGGGACTTTGACCGGCTCTCTGGTTCATCAGCGGGAAGTGTTCCGGGAGGCCATAATCCACCACGCCGCCAAAATTGTGGTGGCACACAATCACCCCAGCGGTGACCCCTCCCCCAGCAGGGAAGACCATACGGTGACCAGGATGTTGCGGGATGCGGGGGAAATCATGGGGATCAAACTTGTTGACCATGTCATTATCGGGGACGGCAATTATTACAGTTTTTCCGATAATGGCACCATATAGACCAGAGAAAGAAATTACGTAGCGTGGGTTCGTTAAACGCATTGGAGGAAAAAATATGGGTAGATTTTCATTGTTCGGTCTTTTTAACAGAATGTCTGACGACATGGGTATTGACCTGGGTACGGCCAACACTTTGGTTCATGTGAAGAACAAGGGAATTGTTCTCCGGGAGCCCAGCGTGGTGGCCATTGAGGTGAATACCAACGAGGTGCTTGCCATTGGGGCGGAGGCGAAAAAAATGTTGGGGCGTACCCCCGGCAATATTATGCCGGTGCGTCCCATGAGGGACGGGGTTATCAGTGAATATGAAACCGCCCAGACCATGTTGAAGTATTTTATCAAGCGGGCCATGGGGCACAGCACTTTCATCCGTCCCCGGGTTTTGGTTGGCGTTCCCAGCGGTGTGACCGAGGTGGAAAAACGTGCGGTTATTGATGCGGCATTGGAAGCAGGCGCAAGGGAAGCGTATCTGATTGAAGAGCCGATGGCGGCGGCTATCGGGGCAGGGCTGCCCGTTCAGGAGGCCTGCGGCAGTATGATTGTGGATATTGGCGGCGGCACTTGCGAGGTGGCGGTCATTTCCTTGGGCGGCATTGTGGAAAAGAGCAGTGTCCACGCCGCAGGTGACGCTTTGGACAGGGCCATTATGCTTTATATCCGCAAGAAATTTGATTTGGTAATCGGCGAAAGAACGGCGGAAAGCATTAAGATTGAAATCGGCAGCGCGGTAGCCAGCGAAACGCCTGACGAGATGGAAATACGGGGCAGGGATTTGCGTACGGGCCTGCCGAAGAATTTGGTGGTCAATTCCAATGATATTTATGATGCTATGGACGAGCCCATCCGTGCCATTTTAAGTGCGGTGCGGAACACATTGGAAAAAACCCCTCCCGAACTGGCATCCGATATTATGCTGAACGGTATTGTTATGACCGGCGGCACTTCCCTTTTGCGTAATCTTGACCGGCGCCTGGCGGAAGAAACCAAGATTCCCATTTTCGTTTCGGAAGAGGCGCTGAACTGTGTTGCCATCGGTACGGGTATTGCGGTGGAAAATATTGACACCTACCGCAAGGGCTTTTTGATTGAAAACTAAATAGATGAACAAGCGCAATATGCTCACCGCCCTGGTAGTGCTTATTTTGGGTGCCATGTTGCTTTTGGCTGTGGCGGGGGGCAGACGTTTTCCTTTAGTGAATAAGGTTGTTGCAACAGTACTGTTGCCTGTTGAGGACGGCATCAATGCCCTGCTTCACGGGGGTGATAATGTACGGGAGTTTTGGCGCGCCCTGACCACCCTTCGCCTGAAGAACAAAGAGTTGCTGGCGGAAAACCAAAAACTGAAGCAGGAATACATTAACATGAGTGCCCTGCAACGGGAAAACGAACATCTGAGCCAACTTTTGAATTACAAGGTTGAACATAAAAGTCAGAAGGTTGTTGCCGCCAAAATTATTGCCAAGGATTTCGGGGATTTGCGGGATACGGTGTATATCAACGCCGGCAGCGCCCAGGGCGTGAACAATGATATGGCGGTAATAACGGAAAACGGACTGGTGGGGATTATTGACGAAACCTACGAAGAATATTCCCGGGTCCTTTTGGTCACCAGTCCCAATTGCCGTGTGGGCGCCAGGGTGGTGGCATCGGATTATGACAGTTCCGGGGTTGTGCGTGGCATTCATGAAACCCAGGAATATTTGGTGATGGAGCATATTCCCCGCAAGGCGAAAATTAAGGAAGGGGATTTGGTGGTAACCAACGGTTACAGCGGCAAGCATCCGGAAAATATTTACATCGGCAAATTGGTCAATGTGCAGATGGATGCGGCAGGACTTTTGCAGGAAGCGGACCTGCAGTTAATGGAAGATGTGGTGGGGCTGGAAAGTGTTTTGGTGGTTGTGGATTTCAGTCCCAAATTGAAAGTTACAGCCAAAGGGGGGCGGACAAGATGAGGAACTTTATCTGGGTCGCCCTATTTCTATGCTTGCTTTTGCTGCAGGGCAGTTTGTGGCTGGTAATGCCCAACTGGCTTGCTTTTGATTTTCTTCTGCCCGCCATTTATTTTTTTGCCCTTCTTTATGGGGAAACAGCGGGTTTTCTTGTGGGGCTGGTTATGGGTTTTTTCCAGGACTGCCTGACCCCGGGATTTTTCGGGTTTCACATGCTGACCCGTTGCGCCATTGGTTATGGCATCGGGGTGGTGCAGGAAAAAGTTTTTAAGGATGAGCATTCCGCCCATCTTACCATTATTGCGGTTTTGAGTTTCGGCATTAAACTTTTTGCCGGGATTCTGGTTATGTTTTCCAGCATGTCTTTGCGGTTCTGGCCCAGTTTTTTGTTTGATGCGGTAATTTACACAATAGTCAATGTGCTGATTGCGGCGCCTATGTTTTGGCTGGTTAAGTTCCTCAAATCCTGGACGGGGAAAGAGGAGGAACTTTATAATGCAGTGAACAAGGACGAGGAAATGCGTTTGCGGCAAAAGTATCAGGAACAGCATAAGGGCCTGCGGTATAAGCGGGGGCCTCTGAAGGACTGATTATGTTAAACAATTCTCATAATGTGGGCAGGTTAAAAGTGTTTATGTGGCTGTGCGGCGCCTGTTTGCTGGTGCTGTTTTTGCGTTTGGCCTATATGCAGATTTTGCGTGGGGATTATTACACCCGTCAGGCGGACGGCAACCGTTTGCGTCAGACAAAAATCATTGCGGCCCGGGGATTGATTTATGATGCGGAAGGCAGGGAACTGGTAAATAATTCCTTGGGTTTTGCGGTGGCTTTGCAAAGGCAAAATTCCTATCCGGAGGAACTTTTGCAGGAATTGAGCGAGATTCTGGAAGTGCCTTTGGAGAACATAAAAAAGCGGATTGCGGCCAATGCGGATTATTACGAGCCGGTTATTTTGCGGAACAATGTGCCGCCCCGGATGCTGGCCCGCTTTGAAGAGGCAAGAAAACATTTGCAGGATGTGCTGCTTTTAATCCAGCCGGAACGGAATTATATCTACAACAATTTTGCCGTTCATGCCATCGGCTACATCGGTGAAGTCAGTGAATATGAAATTTCCCAGCATATTTTCCGCGAGAACAGTTTGGGCAGTATGGTGGGCAAAAGCGGTCTGGAAAAATATTATGACAAAGTGCTTCGGGGTGTGGACGGTTTCACGGTGGAAGAGGTGGACGCCACGGGTTCAGTGGTACAGAATTTTGATAATGTGCAGCCCCAGCCGGGCAAGAATTTGCATTTGACCATTGATTACAATATGCAAAAAAATTTGGAGAACTTTACCAAAAACCATTTGGCATATTTGCGGAAAAGCGGGAATGCCCCCAATGCCCATGCGGCGGCGGTTGTGGCGTTGGACCCCCGCAGCGGTGCGGTGAAAGCATTGATAAGCGTGCCGGATTACAACCCGAATTTATTTGTACAGGGCATTAGTGAAAAGGATTGGCATGAGATTAATACCAGTCCCTATTTCCCCCAGTTAAACCGGGTGGTGGCGGGTGAATACCCCCCCGGCTCCACTTTCAAAATCGTGACGGGTTCCACGGCTTTTGAACTGAACAAAGTGAAATTGAATGAAAAAATTTTGGACAGGGGTTATCATCCCCTTGTCCCCACAATGGGAAATGCCAATAACGAAGTGCTGGGCTGGATAAGTTTTATTCAAGGCCTGGCCATGTCCGATAATGTGTATTTTTATGAATTGGCCAACAGGGTGGGGATTGATGCCATAGCCAAGTACGCCCGGATTTACGGTTTTGGCAAGCCCACCGGCATTGATTTGCCGGACGAGTCCAGGGGTTTGGTGGCATCCAAGGAAGTAAAGAAAAAAATTTGGAATGAGGACTGGCGGCTGGGCGATACCTTCAACGCCGCCATCGGGCAGGGTTTCAATTTGGCAACACCTTTGCAACTGGCGGTAATGTTAAGTTCTGTCGCCAACGGCGGTATGTATTACCAACCTTATTTGGTGGAGAAGATCAGCGACATTGACGGCACCCTTTATCAAACTCCAAAGCGGTTGCCGCCAAAGCATATTGATATTTCCCAGCAGACATTGAATTATATGCAGCAGGGTATGAGCGCCACCACCAGGCAGGGCGGTACGGCTGCCTATTTCCGTTCCCTGCCGAAAAATATTGCGGGCAAAACTGGCACGGCGGAAAACCCTCACGGCCGTGACCATGGTTTGTTTGTGGCTTACGGGCCGGTGGAAAATCCTGAACTTTGTGTAGTGGCCATTGTGGAACAGGGCGGTTATGGCGCCACTTCCGCAGGCCCCATTGTGTATAAAGTTTTTGAAGAATATTTCAGGGAGCGGGGCTGGCTGCCCAAGCATAAGGCGGCGGAATAAATTATGAAAGCATTGTTGAAACGGATTGACTGGATTTTAATAGTGTCAACCCTGGCGCTGATGGGCTACGGTTTAATGCTCATCTACAGCGCCACTTACAGTTATGCCCAGGTGGCGGACAGCTGGCACATGCAAAGGCAGACAGTGTTTATGGTTGTGGGCATTTTCTTGGCCATGGTGTCCTTGGCTTTTGATTACCGGGGCGCCAAGCAGTACATCATTTACCTCTATGTTTTCAATCTTCTGATGCTGGTCTTCGTTATGTTTTTCGGTCACAGCCAGTTGGGGGCCCAGCGGTGGATTCAGGTCGGTTCCTTAAGTTTCCAGCCCTCGGAATTTTCCAAACTTATCATTGTTGTTTGCCTGGCCTCCTTTATGGAACGGCGTATTGAATGGCTGGATGATTTTGTAGATTATCTGAAAGTGTTTGCCTTTTTGTTTGTTCCTTTCGTACTGGTTTTGAAACAGCCGGATTTGGGCACCAGTTTAAGTTTCATTGCCATCCTGATTGGTATGGCCTTTGTCAGCGGTTTCCGCTACAAGTGGATTTTCCGTCTGATGTTGGGCTTTGCGGCCCTGGCCCCGGTCTTTTGGCACTTCCTTTTGCAGGATTACCAAAAGTTGAGGATTAAGGTTTTTCTTAACCCGGAACTTGACCCCTTCGGCAGCGGCTACCATGTTATCCAGTCCAAAATCGCCATTGGCAGCGGGGGTTTGTTTGGCAAGGGCTGGCTGGCGGGCACCCAGTCTCAACTGAATTTTCTGCCGGAGAACCATACGGATTTTATTTTTGCTGTGGCAGGGGAAGAGTTCGGGTTTATCGGTGTTTGTATCATTTTGCTTTTGTACCTTGTAATCATTTGGCGGGGTATTGTGATTGCCATGAATGCGGAGGATGACTTCGGTATGCTTTTGGCAACGGGCATTACCAGTATGTTTATGTTCCATATTTTTGTAAATATCGGTATGACTATTGGGATTATGCCGGTTACGGGGGTGCCTTTACCCTTCCTGTCGTACGGTGTTTCGTCATTGACGACCAATATAATGAGTGTGGCGGTGCTGCTGAATATTGCCGCCAGGAATACGGAGTTACTTTTCTAAAATGCAAGATTTGACATTGGACATTCTGAACAGCATTGAGCATCCCTCCCGTTACACCGGGGACGAGTTTGCCGAAATTGTGAAAAAAGAGGCGAAGGTGCGTATTGCCCTGGCCTTCCCGGATGTGTACGAAGTGGGAATGAGTTATTTGGGTTTCAAAATTCTCTATCATCTGGTGAACAAGGAGGATGGTTTGGCGGCGGAACGGGTCTATGCGCCTTGGACTGATTTGGAAGCAAAAATGCGGGAGCGGAACATTCCCCTCAGGACTTTGGAAACCGGCTGCCGGCTGAAGGACTGCGATTTCGTGGGTTTCACTTTACAATATGAATTGAGTTATACCAATATTCTCAATATGTTGGATTTGGGCGGCATAACCATTAAAACCAAGGAGCGTGGGGAAGAAGAGCCCTTTGTTATTGTGGGGGGCCCCTGTGTTTTTAATCCCGAGCCCCTGGCGGATTTTTTTGATTTTGCCCTTATCGGTGACGGGGAAGAAATTTTAGTGGAGGTTTTGCGTGCTTACGAAGGGTGGAAGGATGCGGAACGTCCCGGCGGCCGTAAGGGATTTTTGCAGAGAGTAAGCAAGATACAGGGAATTTATGTGCCGCAGTTTTATGATGTGCGTTATTATGAAGATGGCACAGTGGCGGATGTCCGTCCCAATCAGGATGTTCCCAAAACAATTTACAAAAGGGCGGTGCCGGATTTGGATATGGTGGATTTCCCCACCAGCCCCGTTGTGCCTTTTACCGCCATTGTGCATGACAGGATTATGTTGGAAATTTTCCGGGGCTGCACCCACGGTTGCCGTTTCTGCCACGCAGGGATGGTGTACCGCCCCGTGCGGGAACGGAGCGAAAACAAACTGCTGGAATTATCCAAAGCATTGGTTAAAAACACCGGCTATAACGAGATTTCCTTAGTTTCTTTGTCCAGTGCGGACTACAGCAAATTGCCAAGTTTGGTTCATAAACTGACAACGGAACTGCACGACAAACGGGTGAGCGTTTCCCTGCCCAGTTTGCGGATTGATTCCTTCTGTGTGGCCGTTGCCCAGGAAGTGAATGCGGTACGCAAAAGCGGTTTGACCTTTGCCCCTGAGGCCGGTTCCCAAAGGATGAGGGATATTATCAACAAGGGGGTCACGGAGGAGGATTTGCTCAATGCGGTGACGGTGGCTTTTGAAAACGGCTGGAGCAGCGTCAAACTCTATTTTATGATCGGTTTGCCCTTGGAAACGGATGAGGATATTCTTGCCATTGCCCGAATGGTGAAAAATGTGCAGTACCGTTATTACAAGGTTACAGGGCATCACGGCTGTAAGGTTACGGTCAGCGCCTCCGTCTTTGTTCCCAAGCCCTACACCGCTTTTCAATGGGTCGGGCAGAATGATTTGCAGGAAATGCGGCGTAAGCAGTATTTGTTAAAAGATGCGTTGAAAATGAAAAATGTCACCTTCCAATACCATGACAGGGAAACCAGCGTTATGGAGGCGGTTATTGCCAGAGGGGACAGAAGGGTGGGACAGGCAATTTATGCCGCATGGAAGAACGGGGCCCGCTTTGACGGCTGGACGGATCATTTTGATTTTTCACGTTGGGAACAGGCCCTGCAGTCGGTGAACCTTAGTGCGGAATTTTATGCCCAACGGGAAAGGACCGGGGATGAGGTGTTCCCCTGGGAACATGTATCCCCGGGAGTGAACCGGAAGTATTTGGCTAATGAGTGGAAGAAAGCACAGGAGGGGGCGTTGACTGCCGACTGCCGCCGCAGCACCTGCCAAGGTTGCGGCGTATGCCAGAAATTAGGCGTGAAAATTGTGGATTACGGAGGCGGGGCAGAATGAAATTACGTTTGCAAATCACTAAAGATCCGGAAATCCGTTTTGTCAGCCATTTAGATTATTTGCGTGCCATTGAGCGGAGTTTGCGGCGTTCGGAATTGTCCGTGGCTTATTCCGAGGGCTTTAATCCCCATATAAAATTTTCTTTGGCTTCCGCTTTGGGGGTGGGGATTGTTTCCTATGCGGAGTTTGTGGAAATTGAAATGGCGGAGCCGGTGGAGCCGGACAAAGCAGTGGCTGCCTTGCGTGCCGCCCTGCCAAGGGGAATCCGTATTTTGGCGGCGGACGCAACAGCGAACAACGAAAGCGCTTTGATGGCGAAGGCCGCCCTGTTTGATTACAGGGTTACTTTACCTGATATAGACAGTGATTTGGCGGATAAGGTTGCCAAGTTCAACAGCAGCAAAACCTTGCTGTTCAAAAAGTCCGCCCCCAAACGGAAGGAAAAGTTTAAGGAAGTGGATGTGAAAAAATATGTGGAGAAAGTGGATTACATAGTGCAGGACAACAAAGCGGTTTTCACTTTCAGCATCAAGAATTTTGACGAGGGCAGTTTCAAGGCCGTGGACGTACTGAAAGCATTGGAATTAAATACGGAGAATGCGGACATAGAACGGCTGGCCATATGGCGGAGCGGACATGGGGCAATGTTGAATTCAAAAATTAATTAGTAATGCGTAATTCGCAATGCGTAATTATGGTAAGATGTTCCAGAAAATTAAATTAGAAATGTGAATTTAGAAATGTGAAATGAAGGTAAGATGTTCCTGTGATTATATTTTGAGTTTCAGGTGTGTGGGGTTGTGCGAACCCTCGTCTGCCCATAAAGGGGCGGGGGTATCCAAAAAGCAGAATTGCTTTTTGGGTGGTGGGGTGAGCAATTACGCTGTCGCTAATGAAAAGATAAAAACTTAAAACTTAAAGTTAGGGTAATATGTTCCTGTGATTATAGTCGGTAGTTTTGCGAAGCAAAATTGTTTTTATTTGGTCTTTGTCCAATTGGTTACGTACATAACTAATGAAAAATAAGTTTTGATAATCGGAGTATTATGAACGCAAAGGTAATGATTTTCAAAAATCCTAAAATTCTCATTTTGTGCAGTTTTGTTGCCCTGTTGGCTATGGGCTTTGTGAATGTTTATTCTGCCAGTTTTGTTTATGCCGCAACGGAAATGAACAATATATATCATTTCGCCGGGCGCTATTTGTTCTTTGTTCTGCTGGGCATTGTTTCCATGGTGGCTGTATGGAAGATTGGTTATCAGAAGTTGCTGGGCCGGGATGTTTTATTGTGCCTGGGGGGGGCGACCCTTATTCTTTTGATTTGTGTTTTGGCTTTCGGCCCGGAAATAAATGCGGCACACCGTTGGATTGACCTTAAGATTTTTAATTTCCAACCTTCAGAATTGGCAAAGTTGTTTGTCATTATGCTTTTCAGCAAATTTTTAGGGGAGCATATCCAAAAGGGCAGGGCCGCCAATATTTTTCACGCACCCGCCTCCCTTTGTATAGTGGTCACTTTAGTTTTTGTTTTTTTGGTTTATGTGCAACCCGATTTGGGGACTGCCAGTATTGTTGGGGGACTGGCTTTCTTTATGTGTCTTATTGGGGGCATCCGTTGGATTCAAGTTGGTCTGATTGTTGTTCCCTTTTTGGCGGTGGCGGTTTTTGCGACCCTGTATGCACCCTACCGGCTTGCCCGTATTTTTATGTGGCTTGACCCTTGGCAGGACCCGACCGGCAGCGGTTATCAAATGGTGCAAAGTCAGATTGCCATTGGCAGCGGCGGTTTTACGGGTATGGACTGGGGCGCAGGCACGGCAAAATTCTTTTTCTTGCCGGAACTGCACACGGACTTTGCTTTTGCCATCTATTGCCAGGAAAATGGTTTTGCCGGCGCCGCCGGCATGATTACGCTTTTCCTGTTACTGGGTTACGGTTTGTGGACTGTTTCCCGGCGTGCCAGTGACCCTACGGGTTCGCTCCTGGTGGGGGGCGTTGCTATTTTGGTGGTGGGACAGGCGGTGGCCAATATGGCCATGGTTTGCGGACTTTTGCCGATTATCGGGGTACCCCTTTCCTTTATTTCTTACGGCGGCAGTTCCATGGTGGTTTCCTGCATTGCCCTTGGGTTGTCGCTTGCCGTCTATGATTATGAATGTGAAAAATTGCAGGCCATGCAAATCATTGACCAGGTGGAAGAGGACAACTCGGAATATCCTCACGGCCTACGCATTATCAGGGGTGGGAAAAAATGAGACCACGCTACACTCTGACCCAAGCCAAAGAAAGAATCCGCTGGCTGGCCTTTGCCATTTTGTTTGTGCTGCTCTGTGTAATTGCGCGGCTGGTGTATTTGCAATTATACCGGGGCGCCCATTTTGCCAAGGATGCCCAAAGGCAGGTGCTTTACAGCGCCAAGCAAGGCAATCCCCGTGGGCATATATTGGACAGGAACGGGGAGGAACTTGCGGTCAGCATTATGTGCGAGTCCCTCTATATGGACCCTTCCCAACTTTTCAAACTGGAGAAGCAGGAGGCGGGGGACGGCAACCTGATTCGCTTTGTGGCGGAACTCCTGGCCCCTGTGCTAAATATGCAGGAGGATGATATTGTTGCCAGATGCAATGAGGGCGGTTCCTTCGTCTGGATTAAGCGTACCATGTCCCCGAAAGAATCAAGGGAAGTGCGTGAAATAATCAGGAAATACAAATTAGACGGTTTGCATTTTATTCCTGAGAGCAGACGCTATTACACAAAACAGCGGGTGGCGGCACAGGTGCTGGGTTTCGTGGGTACGGATGATAAGGGCGGCAGCGGTCTGGAGCATGCTTTGGACAGGGAATTACGGGGGGCCATTTCCGAGCGGAAAATATATTATGATGCCCGGGGCGGTGAATTAATCGGTGATTTGAACAATATCCGTGACACGGTGCCGACCGTGTATCTTACTTTGGATATGAAGATTCAGTCCACTTTGGAACGGGCCATTGACGAGGCCATGGTGACCACGAAAGCGGTTGGGGCGGCCGGTATAATTATGGATCCGTACACGGGGGAAATTTTAGGTATGGTTTCCCGTCCCACCTTTGACCCCAATGAATATTTCAAATACAAGGACACGGACTGGCAGAACAAATGTATCGGCTTTAATTACGAGCCGGGCTCTGTCTTCAAGCCCATTGTGGGATGTGCCGCCCTGGAACGGCGGATAGTGCGGCCGGAAACCAAGATGATGGATAATGGCATTTTCAAAGACAAGGATAACGAAATTAACATCGGCAACTGGGACAACAAGGGCAGGGGTGAAGTTACTTTCAGCGATGTCATCAAATATTCCATCAATACCTGTATGGCGCAAATCGGTTTGAAATTGGGCGAGAACAATTTGGTCGGTTTTACAGAGGCCTTCGGCTTTGGCAAGACCACGGGTATTGAATTGGACGGGGAAGAAAAGGGAATCCTGCACGACGCAAGAAATATGTATAAAGCGGATATTGCGGTTATGAGTTTGGGTCAGGGCATTGCGGTCACTCCCCTGCAGATGTTACGGGCGACCTGTGCCATTGCCAACGGAGGGGATTTGCTGAAACCCTATATTGTGAAAAAAATTGTGGCGCCTAACGGGGAAATCACCCGGGAAGGGAAGCGTAAGGTGGTGGGGCATCCCGTGTCCCGGGATGTGGCTTTGGAGATGCGACAAATGATGGAACAGGTGGTTGCCTCCGGCGGCGGCCAGGCGGCTGCCATCAAGGGTTACCGCATTGCGGGGAAGACCGGCACCGCACAAAAACTTACGAAAAAAGGTGACTATGTAGGAGCAAAACATATTGCCTCCTTCGTGGGCTTTGTGCCTGCCAATGACCCCATTTACGCCATGATTGTTATGTTGGACGAGCCGCAGGGCAAGGACTTTTACTATGGGGATCAGGTGGCCAGTCCTGTTTTCCGCAACACTTTGCAACAGATTTTGGCGGCCAAAGGCATTCAGCCCAATAGCGGGGAAGGGCTTACCAGTTTCAGGGAACTGGGCCAAAAGGAATATCAGAAAAAATTGCCCACCCTGACCATTGAGCAGGACGGGCGTGTACGGGTGCCGGATTTCAAGGGCTTGAATATGCGGGACTGTACGGAAGTGATGGGGGGCAAGTTGAAGTTGGAGCCACAGGGGGAAGGGCTTGCCTACAAACAAAATCCGGCGCCGGGGACTTTGGTGCCCCAGGATGAAATTGTGGAAGTTTGGTTCAAATAAAAACAGTTGAGAAAACTCTTCAAATGTAGTATAATAAATCTGTTCATATAACTGACGGATTTGTGGATTAACCACAGGGAGTATGAATTTGCGAAAGCCGACCGTCTGGGCGTATTTTAACAAAAATGCCTGGGCGGCGTTTTTGTTTAGTTAAAAGTTAAAAATTAAAAACTAAAAATTGTGGAAAAGAGTTCCTATAATTATAATAGGTAATAGGGAATTTTCGGCAAAGCCGAAAATTGTCATAACTTTAAGTTTTAAGTTTTTAACTTGCAACTTGTAAGATGAAAGGAGAAGATTATGGCTTTTAAGTCGGACATTGAAATTGCTCAGGAAGCAAAAATGTTACCCATTGTGGAAGTGGCAAAAAAATTGAATATTAAGGAAGAAGACATTGAAATGTACGGGCGCTACAAAGCGAAACTTTCCATGCCTTTGATTCGCCGTTTGGAAAAGGAAGGGAAACCGGGCAAACTGGTTCTGGTTACGGCAATTACCCCCACCCCCGCCGGCGAAGGCAAGTCCACCACCACGGTCGGCCTGGCACAGGGCCTGGCAAAAATTCATAAGGATGTTATTGTTGCCCTCCGTGAACCCTCTTTGGGACCCTGTATGGGCGTAAAGGGCGGTGCGGCAGGAGGTGGCTATAGTCAAGTAGTACCTATGGAAGATATTAATTTGCATTTCACCGGGGACTTCCACGCCATCACCAGCGCCCACATGCTGTTGAGCGCCATGGTGGATAACCATGTGCAGCAGGGCAATAAACTGAATATTGACCCCCGCCGCATTGTGTGGAAACGGGTGGTGGATATGAATGACCGGGAACTGCGTCAGATTGTGGTCGGACTGGGCGGCAAGGCACACGGAGTACCCCGTCAGGATGGTTTTGATATTACGGTTGCCAGCGAAGTTATGGCAATTCTTTGCCTGTCCAAAGATTTACATGATTTGAAAGAACGTCTGAGCAAGATTATCGTTGCTTATGACTACGAAGGCAATCCTGTTACCGCCGGTCAAATCAAGGCACAGGGCGCAATGGCGGCTCTTTTGAAGGATGCCATCAAACCCAATCTGGTACAGACCATTGAGAATGTGCCTGCCATTATTCACGGCGGGCCCTTCGCCAATATTGCCCATGGCTGCAACAGCGTTGTGGCCACCAAAACCGCTATGCGGCTTGCAGATTACACCATTACGGAGGCAGGGTTCGGCGCTGACCTTGGGGCGGAAAAATTCTTTGACATCAAATGCCGCTATGCGGGCTTGAAACCGGATGCGGTAGTATTGGTCGCTACCGTCAGAGCATTAAAAATGCACGGCGGCATGAACAAAAAAGAATTGGCAACACCCAATGTGGAAGCGGTTAAACGGGGCTTGCCCAATTTGGAAAAGCATATTGAAAACGTACAAAAATACGGCGTGCCTTTGGTGGTTGCCATCAATATTTTTGCCCAGGACACTAAAGAAGAACTGGAAGTGGTCCGTGAACATTGTGCCATGATGGGCGTAAATGTGGCTCTCAGCGATGTGTTCGCAGAGGGCGGCGAAGGTGGCATAGAACTGGCGGAGGAAGTGGTACGCCTGGCAGAAAGCGGCACTGCCCATTTCGCCCCCATCTATCCTGACGATATGAGTTTGAAGGAAAAGATTGAAACCGTAGCACGGGAAATTTATGGTGCGGACGGAGTGAACTACAGTGCGGATGCGGAAAAAGCATTGGCAGATTTTGAACGTTTGGGCTATGGGAAGTTGCCCGTATGTATGGCAAAGACCCAATATTCTTTCAGTGATGACCAAAACAAATTAGGCCGTCCCGAAGGGTTTAAGATTACCATTAAGAATTGCAGAATCAGTGCCGGAGCCGGCTTTATTGTTGTACTCACTGGGGATATTATGACTATGCCCGGCCTGCCCCCCGTTCCCGCCGCAGAAAAGATTGACGTAAGTGACGAAGGAATCATCAGCGGATTATTCTAATCCGCTGAATTAAAAGTTATAAGTTAAAAGTTATAAATTATGGTAAAATGTTCCTGTGATTATATAATTAGGTTTCAGGTGTCAGGTGTTAGGAAAGTTAGCATAATGCGAACTTTTCCCGCCCCAGGCGTGGGGCGGGGGACCGTCTAAAGGAACATAGAAGGACGGTGGTGGGGTCGCTCGCTGTGATAAGAATAAATGTCAAATAATCAAAGAGTAAATTAGGGATTAGGGAAATTAGAAATTAGAAATGACGGTAAAATGTTCCTGTGATTAGAACAGGAAAGTTGGTATTGAGAGTACCGCCCTCTTTTGAGGGAGGGGGACCGACTCAGTTTTCAAGTGGTCGGTGGAGGGAGCGATTGGGCAGTGACAAGTTTTCTGCGTAATCCGCACCCCCAGTCGCCTTTCTGTGTTCCTATAGGCGCCAGCCCCCGCAAGGGCGGGGGCTTCTCAAGTTCCTGTAATTTATTACATAACCAACGGAACATTTCACCATATTTTTAAGATTTAAGTTTTTAACTTTTAACTTGTGAAGCAGTTACATTGGGGAGAAAATGAATACTAAAATTTTATGCGGCAAACCTGTGGCAAATGCTTACAGGGAAAAGATTGCCAAAAAAATTGCAGACAGAAAAGATAATGGCAAAGGGACTACCCTTGCCGTTATTCTGGTTGGGGATGACGGTGCCAGCAAGTCCTATTTGCAACGCATCACCAAACTGACAGAAGAATTGGGTGGCATGGCGAAACAGTTTGTTTTCTCTGCCAAAACTAGTGAAAAAGAAGTTCTTGCCTGTATTGCAAAACTTAACAAGGACAAAAAAATTGACGGCATTATGCCCCTTTTTCCCATGCCAAAGCAGATAAATGCCAACACGGTCGGGGATGCGGTGGCGGCAGACAAGGATTTGGACTGCACCAACAGCATAAACATTGGGGAATTTTTTGCCGGCCGCAATCCCTGGGCTCCTGCCACCGCCCGTGCCTGCCTCGCCACCCTGAAGCATTATGGCATTAAATTGGACGGCAAACACGCCGTTGTTATCGGCCGCAGCAATGTGGTGGGCAAACCGGTGGCAAATTTGCTTTTGAACGAAAATTGTACTGTTACCATTTGCCATTCCCATACCAAAAAATTAGCGGCCATTACGGCTACGGCGGATATTTTGGTGGCGGCAGTGGGCGTGCCGAAATTCGTCAAACCCGCCATGGTGAAAGAGGGGGCGGTATTGGTTGATGTGGGCATCAATGTTACGGACAAAGGAATTGTGGGGGACATCTGCCCCAACTGCTATAAAAAAGCAAAGGCCTACACCCCCGTTCCCGGCGGCATAGGCGTTGTAAGTAATATGATGCTTTTGGAGAGAATGGTAAAATAATTAGTAATTAGTAATGAGTAATTAGTAGTTGTGGTGGGATGTTCCAGAAAATTAAATTAGAAATGTGAATTGTGAAATGTGAAATGAAGGTAAGATGTTCCGGTGATTATATTTTGGGTTTCGGGTGTGTGGGGTTATGCGAACCCTCGTCCGCCACTAAAGGGGCGGGGGACCGTCTAAAGGAACATAGAAAGACGGTGGTGGGGTGAGCAATTAGGTTGATACTTTATCAAGGAATAAATGTCAAAGAGCAAAGAATAAAGAACAAATATGGTAAGATGTTCCGGTGGTTAGATAATTAGGTTTCAGGGATTAAAAATTACCCCTTCCTTTTGGGAGGGGAGGGCCGATACTTGAACGTGGACCGGCGGGGTGAGCGATTAGGCAGTGACAATGTTTTCTGCGTAATCCGCACCCCCAGTCGCAACCACGTTCCTAAAAGCGACAGCCCCCGCAAAGGCGGGGGCTACTCGTGTTCCTGTAATTTGCTATATAATCAATGGAACATATTACCATCATTCTACATTCCTAATTCATAATTCTTAATTAGTTGTCAATCCACCCCGCCCACGTCTGGGCGGGAAAAAGTCAACATTATGCGGACTTCCCCTGAATCCTGATTCCTGTATCCTTTGCCCTTATTATAATTACAGGAACATATCACCACAATTATTCATTACTCATTACTAATTGTAAAAAATCCCAAGTTGTGACAATTCTTCACAACCAGGTTGTGCATATATTCTTCCAACCATATGGGTTTCAGGTAGTTGTCGGGGAGGACGGCAAGACAGAAAGCATTGGGGTCGTTTTGGGGAATTTCCCCATGCTCTTTAATAATTTTCCGTCCAACATAGCGTGCCATTTGAATAACAGCGGCGGCTTCATCGTAAGGGTCGGATGTGGCCAGTTCCAAGGTCTGCACCAAAGCGGTGTAGGCCTTTTTCAATTTTTTGGTGGCACGGGTGCTTTCGGCAGGAGTGGGACGAAGGGCGGCAATGTCCTGTTGCAAATCCAAATTGCCCTCACCGTAAAGTTCCATACGGAAGGCACTTAATTTTTCTTTGGCGTTGCGATAATCTTTTTCCGTCCAATTCTTTGGCAGGGCAATCATGGCATCAATGGA
>JAZLLX010000135.1:0-43753 GCA_045598345.1 Acidaminococcaceae bacterium
AATTACTCATTACTCATTACTAATTACTCATTCCCCTAATCCCTAACACCTGAAACCTAAATACTAATTGTAGAACCGGCATCATTATGGTATAATAAATATTTATTGTCAAGAGAGAAGTATTTGGAGAATGCAGATTGAGAAATTTGATATAATTGTTATAGGTGCGGGACATGCGGGGTGTGAGGCGGCTTTGGCGGCTGCCCGTTTGGGTTGCAAGACCATGCTGGCAACGCTCAGTTTGGACAATTTGGCACTGATGCCCTGCAATCCCAGTATCGGTGGCTCTGCCAAAGGTCAACTGGTGCGGGAGATTGATGCTTTGGGCGGGCAGATGGCTTTGAGTGCGGATGTGGCCTGCCTGCAAATGCGGCTTTTGAACACGGGCAAGGGTTACGCCGTCCATTCTTTGCGTGGTCAGGAGGACAAGCCCTTTTACCATCATTTGATGAAGGGGATTATTGAGCGGCAGGAAAATTTGGAATTAAAACAACTGATGATAGATAAACTGTTGGTGAAAAACGGTGCGGTGCAAGGTGTTGAGGCGGAAACGGGAGAGGTTTTTGAAGCCCCCTGTGTCATTCTCTGTACCGGCACATATCTCAAAGGCCGTATTGTTTATGGTTCTGTGAATTACGAAAGCGGCCCCAATGGTTTGCGTGCCGCCAATAAATTGAGTGTCAGTTTGTTGGAAAACGGCATTGAACTGATGCGGTTCAAGACAGGCACTCCAGCCCGGATTGATAAGAGGAGCATTGATTTCTCCAAGACCGAGCCCCAGTACGGGGATGAGGTTTTGCAGAATTTTTCCTATATGGATGAGGTTAAAAGTCGGGAACAGATACCTTGTTATTTGAGTTATACCAATGCCAAGACCCACGAGATTATCAAGAAAAATTTGCATTTGTCGGGTATGTTTAATGGTATGATTGAGGGGGTTGGCCCCCGCTACTGCCCCAGTATTGAGGCGAAGATTGTGCGGTTTGCGGACAAGGAACGGCATCAACTCTTTATTGAGCCGGAAGGACGGAACACCACAGAGATGTATATTCAAGGTATGAGTTCCTCTTTGCCGGCGGATGTGCAGTTAGAGTTTTTGCGGACGATTCCCGGTTTGGAAAATGCCAAAATGATGAGGGCGGGCTATGCGATTGATTACGATTGTCTGAATCCTTTGCAGTTGCAGCCCAGTTTGGAACATAAAGAGATTAGCGGTTTTTACAGTGCCGGCCAGTCCAACGGTACCAGCGGTTACGAAGAGGCGGCAGGACAGGGGTTGATTGCCGGTATAAATGCAGTACGCAAATTACGGAATTTGCCGCCAATTATTCTACGCCGTGACCAGGCATATATTGGCGTTCTGATTGATGATTTGGTAACAAAAGGTACAAACGAACCTTACCGTATGATGACCAGCAGGGCAGAGTACCGTTTGCTTTTGCGTCAGGATAATGCGGATTTGCGGTTGACCCAGTTGGGACGAGATATTGGTTTGGTAACGGACGGGCGGTACGCCAAGTTCACCGCCAAACGGGATGGTTTGACAAGGGCTTTGGCGGCTTTGCAACACAAACATATTGCTCCCCATGATGAGGAAAATGCCAAGTTGGCGGCTATGGGGACTACGCCTTTGCGTGAGGGTACAACGGCTTTGGAACTTTTGCGGCGGCGGGAAGTCAGTTATGCAAATTTAAGCGAGGCCTTTGGTCTGCCAAGTTTGGATGTTCACACGGCGGAGCAGGTGGAAATTCACGTCAAATATGCCGGTTATATTGAAAAGCAAAAGGCGGAAGTGGAACGGGCTTTGAAGCTGGAAAACAAGAGTATTCCTCAAAATTTTGATTATCATACTATTAAAGAACTGTCCAGCGAGGCGGCAGAGAAACTGGATAAAGTCAGACCATTGAATATCGGACAGGCGGCAAGAATCAGTGGTGTCAGTCCGGCGGATATAAATGTTTTGATGGTGGCGTTGGAATTGATAAAAAGGAATAAGAATGAGTAATTATGGTAAGATGTTCCTGTGATTAAAATAAGATTACAGGAACTTGAATAGCCCCCGCCTTTGCGGGGGCTGGCACCTAAAGGAACATAGAAAGGTGACTGGGGGTGCGGATTACGCAGTTACTTGTAGTGGCATAAGAAACAAATAATTAAAGACAAAAGAAGGGTGCGATTAGGAGAAAATGTACGATTACAATTCATGCAATGTAAAATTTGCCAGGAAACTTCGGAAGAGTATGACACCATGGGAAAATAAGTTGTGGTATCAGTTTTTGCGAGGTTATGAAGTGCGTTTTCAAAGGCAAAAAGTTATTCAAAACTATGTTGTTGATTTTTTCTGTACAAAAGCATTATTGGCAGTAGAATTGGATGGGGGAGAACATTACAATCCTCAAAAAGAACAACAAGACAAAATAAGGGCAGAAAATCTTGCAGCACAAAATATTATGCTTATTCGTTTTTCTAATCTGGATGTGGATAATAATTTTTATGCGGTATGTCCGGAGATAGACAGGGTTGTTAAAGACCGTATCAATCTGCACCCCCAGTCGCAACCACGTTCCTAAAAGCGACAGCCCCCGCAAGGGCGGGGGCTTCTGATGTTCCTGTAATTAGAATTTGGAAAGTTAAAGGGTCTCCCGCCCCTCCAGAGGCGGACGAGAGATAGAAATAATTATGACCTTTCAAGACATTTTTTCAACCAACTTAAAACAAGCGGGCATAACTTTAACTGACATACAAATCAATCAGTTTGTGCGATACTACGAACTGTTGACGGAAACCAATAAAGTTATGAACCTTACGGCTTTGACAGAGCCGGAGGATGTGGCGGTGAAGCATTTTATTGACAGTTTGACAGTTTATGCCAACGCAATGCACAATGCCACTGTGGCAGATGTGGGTACGGGGGCAGGGTTTCCCGGAATACCCTTAAAGATTTTTGACCTCACCATCAAACTTACTTTGTTAGATTCGTTGGCAAAGCGGTTAAAATTTTTAGACACTTTGACCGCAGAATTGGGATTGCAAAATGTCACCACGGTTCACGCAAGGGCAGAGGATGCGGGGAAGGATAAAATTTTGCGGGAACAGTTTGATTTTGTCACTGCCCGGGCGGTGGCACGGTTGAATGTTTTGGCAGAATTTTGCCTGCCTTTGGTAAAAGTTGGTGGCAAGTTCATTGCTATGAAAGGCGATGCCCAAGACGAGATTACCGAAGGGGAAAATGCTATCAAATTATTAGGCGGTAAAATTGCCGAAATAAAAAATGTAAAATTGCCAAACCTTGATGACAAGCGGACTTTGGTGATTATAGAAAAAATAAAAATTACGCCAAATAAATATCCCCGCAAGGCGGGGACGGCGGCAAAGGAGCCATTATGAACAATATTCAACAAGTGGAAATTACGAAAATTCAAACCAACCCCTATCAACCCCGTCAGCATTTTGCGGAACAGGAATTGCAGGAACTGGCGGACAGTGTTAAAAGATATGGCATTTTGCAACCTCTTTTGGTAAGTCAAGAGGGAAGCAATTATATTCTCATTGCAGGGGAGCGGCGTTTGCGGGCAGCAAAATTAGCCGGATTGACGGAAGTCCCTTGCGTGTTGGGGGAATATGATGACAAGCAAAAAGCGGAGATTGCCTTGATTGAAAATTTGCAACGCCAGAATTTGAATTTTTTTGAAGAGGCGGCGGCTATGCAAAGTTTGTTGCAGGAGTTTAACCTTACTCAGGAACAGCTGGCGGTGCGGTTAAGCAAGACACAGGCCGCCATTGCGAATAAAATTCGTTTGTTGAAATTGGATGCTGATTTGCGACAGGAAATTTTACAGGAGAACTTAACGGAGCGGCATGCCCGGGCTTTGCTGAAAGTTCCACAGGAACAGAGGCAGGAGGTGCTGGAGCATGTGAGCCGGTATCAATTTAATGTGGCACAGACGGATGATTATATTGACAGGTTGCTGACGCCGAAGGAGCCAACTCATCGTAGTATTGTTGCTAACGATATCAGGATTTATCTCAATTCTTTTAAGCAGATTGTGGACATGATGAATAAGGGTGGGGTGAAGACGGATTACAACTATAAAATTCAAGGTGATGATGTGATTGTTACAGTAAAATTTCCCAACAAAAAATCCCGCTGAGGCGGGAGTTTTTTGTAAAGGTCAAAGAACAAAGGTCAAAGAACAAATATGGTGTGTAGTTCCTGTGATTATAGTAGGGAAGTCAGAATAGTGCGAACTTTGCCCTCTTGGTGAAGAGGGTGGATTGCCTATAGGAACATAGAATGGCAAGACGGGTGATTGAACATTTGGCATTGCAGAGAAGTTATCAATCCTCAGTCGCCCACCGAAAACTTATTGGCGACAGCCCCTTCACCAAGGGGCCTTAAAGTTCGCATTCAGCGGACTTTTTATTTTTAATCAACGGAACTTCTTACCATAACTTTAAGCTTTAAGCTTTAAGTTTAAATTCACTTGTCATCCAAAATAATATGCAATAACAACCGCCGGAATGAGGGCGGGGATGAGGTTGGCGATTTTGATTTTGGTTATTTCCAATAAATTTAATCCTATTCCTAAAACCATTACCCCTCCTACGCTGGTGATTTCCGCCAAAACTGCAGGGGTGGCAACGGGCGCTAAAAGTTCCGAGAACAGGGTGATTGCCCCCTGATATATTCCCACGCTGACTGCGGAAAGCGCTACACCAATTCCTAAATTTGCGCCCATAATAATACTGAAAATGCCGTCCAAAAGCGCTTTGGCATACAGGGTAGTGGCATCGTGGGGAAGTCCGTCTTGAATTGCTCCAACAACACCCATGGCACCGGGGCAGAACAGCAGGGAAGCGGTGATAAAGCCGGTGGCGATTTTGGCACCGACAGAAGCATTGCCGTGGGCGATTTTTACACCGGCCCATTGCCCAAAGCGGTTAAAAAGATTATCAATATCTATAATCTCACCGATGATGGCGCCGATGGACAAACTTACCACACAAATCAAAATATTTTTGGTCTGCAAAGCCATTTGTATGCCGATAATCACAACAGTCAGACCAACGGCCTGAACAAGGATTTTTTCAACCCTTTCCGGCAGTCCGCTTTTCAAAATCAGACCTATGAATGTGCCTAAAATAATGGCACCGGAATTAACTGCGGTGCCAATACCTGTAAAATACATTCGTTCTCCTTTTCAGACAGAAAGTTTTTTCGTTTTCGGGCTTGTTTTATTTTCGGCTTTCAGGGAATTGTTCAAAGCCAAGAAGATTTCCCTAATTCTGTTCAAATCGCTGTCGCTGGCGAATTTAAAGCCGATAACCTTGCCCTTGCCGTTCTTCGCCGGTACGATTTCTATCTTTTCCCCAGTCAAATATTCCAACTCACGAATGAGTTTATCCACATCGCAATTTATAACTTCAGGTTTTTGGGTGCGGTCTTTTTTCTTGGCATGCGGTTTTTCATTATTGGCCGCCTGCCGATTTTTTACTTTTGCTTCAATCTGCAAAATGGACAATTTGTTTTCTGCCGCATCCTTCGCCACTTCTTGCATTGCCGCCGCATTGGGCAAGCCGGCAATGGTACGGGCCGCACTTTCTGTCAACAGATTTTTACGGACATAGTTTTGTACGGGTTCCGGCAAGTTCAAAAGACGCAAAGTGTTGGCAATTTTCGGACGGCTGACACCTAATTTTTTGCTTAGTTCTTCCTGTGTCATGCCGCCTTCCTGCATTAATCGTTTGTATGCGGCGGCAACTTCCATAGGATTCAAGTCCGTCCGTTGCAGGTTTTCCAAAAGGGCGAAATTCATGCTTTGGCTGTCCGTATAATTACGCACAATAGCGGGGATTTTGGTTTTTTCGGCTAATTTACACGCCCTTAAACGGCGTTCGCCCACCACTAATTCAAAGCCATCTTTTTTCTCGCGGACTACAATGGGCTGCAACAGGCCTTGCTCCCTAATGGAATCAGCCAAATTCTGCAATTCTTCCTGATTAAAATCCTGCCGTGGCTGATAGGGATTGGGCTTAATTTTATCAACAAAAATTTCGGAAACACGGTCCCCTGCCTGGGTTTCTTTAGTCAAATCATCCAAGACCCTATTGCTGTCAATGAGGGCGCCCAGGCCCTTGCCAAGTCCGGTTTTTTTACTCATTCTCTATTACCTCTTTTGCCAAATCCATGTAATATCTTGCCCCCGTGGATTTTGGGTCATAAACAATAATGGGCTGACCGTGACTGGGCGCTTCGCTCAGGCGTACATTACGGGGAATAATGGTTTTATACATTTTGGTCTGAAAATATTTTTGCACTTCCTCCACCACTTCGCCGGACAGATTGGTGCGGCCGTCATACATGGTCATAACCACCCCTTCCAATTTCAACGCCGGATTCAAATTGCGTTGCACCAACTGAATAGTGTTCATCAGCATGGTAACACCTTCCAAAGCGTAAAATTCGCACTGAATGGGAATAATTACGCTGGTGGCGGCGGTCAAAGCATTCAAAGTCAGCAGTCCCAAAGAGGGCTGGCAGTCAATCAGCACATAATCATAATTATGGCGAATTTTCTCCAAGGCCTGACGCATGCGGTTTTCCCGGTTCATAAGGGAAACCAGTTCAATTTCCGCCCCTGCCAGTTGAATGGTGCTGGGAAGCAAATCCAAATTCTTGTATTCCGTGTGCAGCACCACTTCTTCAGCGGGCACATCGTTAATCAGAATATCATAAATACATTGCTTGATGCCCCGCTTGTCAAAGCCAAAACCGCTGGTGGCATTGCCCTGGGGGTCTGCATCCACAACCAAAACTTTGCGGTTCAAAGCCGCCAGGCAGGACGCCAAATTTACGGCACTGGTGGTTTTGCCCACACCGCCTTTTTGATTTGTTATCGCAATAATTTTTACCATTTTCTTCTCCAAACTATCAGTATCTAATTAGTATACATTTAATATGTAAAGTTGGCAAGTTTAATTTTTACTATTCTTGAATATTTCGTTACCGTTCAAAATCCTTTGAGCCGCCAATTCCCTGAAAGTGGTTAAATATTGCCGCTGGGTTTTGGTCAATAATTTAGTGGATTGCATACCTTTTTCGTCAAGAATATAGGTGACACTGAAACAGTTTTTGCTTTCAAACATACTTGGCAACATGGCACTATAAATGAAATTTATAGTGCCAAGAATTTCCGCCAAGGTGGCAGGAATTTGTTGGTGGCAACCGATACTTGTTTCGTCAAACCACTGGGGATTAACCCCCTGACCATAGAAAATGCAGGGAACTGCACTGCGGGTTTTGTCGCTCTGTTCCTTGTCAAAAGCAAAGCGTTCCGAGTGGTCACCGGTGATTACGAAAAGGGTATCGGGGAAGTTTGTTTCCATTTGTTTCACCAAGTTGCCGATGCAATAATCGCTGTACCACAGGTGCCCCAAGGCCTTCAGGTTGGAACGGCTGTCTTCAATGGACGGCGGCAAATTCTTTTTGGTAGATTTGCGTGAAAAACCAAAATCTTCCACATCAATGCTAAAAGGCGCATGGTTGCTGCCGGGCAACAGTACATGGAAAACTTTTTCATTTTTTTGCTGTTGCGTTTTTTGCAAAAAGAAATTATAAAATTCGTGGTCGCTGGCACCCCAGGAATTGCCTTGTTTATAACTGAAATCACCGCAATGGTAAAATTCGTCAAATCCCAAATTTTTGGTAAAGTTCTTCAAATTTTCCCAGTTACCAAATCCGCTGTACCAGAAGACAGTTTTATAGCCGAGCCGTTTCATAATATTGGCCAAATACATGGTGCTGTTCGTCTTGTCAAAGGATTCAAAGTTGTAACGGGAGCCGGTGAAAGGCAGACCCGTAAGAATACTCTGTACGGCGGAAATAGTTGAGGAGCCGGCGGGCAACATGGTGTTAATATGGGCACCTTTAGCACTGTTTTGCAAAGCAGAAATTTGCTCCACCAAATTCATTTTATCAAAGGGTTCGGTGAAGGGCCAAATGCCTAAACTTTCGCCCAATACCAAAACTACGTGCCGGGGTTGGTGATTTAATCTTTGTTTTGTCACCTTCCGTTGAAAGGCCAAATCTATAGTTTCCGCCTGAGGGTTGCCATCCAGTTTGGCAACGGCGGAACGGATTTCGTTTTCGCTCAAATTGATGTTATCTATCTTTTGCCTTAACCGCCAAATCTTGAAAACTCTTGAAACCGCCTGACCCTCATCCAGCGTGGCGGCATTTAGCAAGGGGGAAGAAAAGCGTGCGGCACTGACCCAGGAAATACCATGTCGATAGGTAAAGGAACCGCCGAAACGCACAAATACACATAAGAGGGGCAGAAAGATAATGGATGCGATAATCACCGGCCACTTGTGCCGGCAGTCCTGGAAATTAGCCAGGGGCGCATACCAAAGAAACATTTTTAAGGCAAAATAGAAAATATCTGTTAAAATTAAAGCCACAGGAATACGCCACCAAACCCCGTATTCATCCACAATAGTACAAAGAATGGCCCACCAGTCCTCGTGAAAAGCCGTAATTACCATACCGTCAAAGGCAGCGTTAAAGGCCCGGTAATAAGGGAAGCGTGCCATAAAGAGAATGGTTATAATAAGAATGGCAAGGGAGTGAAAACGCAGTTTCCAACGGAGAAAACTGGTGCTGAAAATGCCGGGCAGAGTGGTCAAAAGAAAACCTAACCCGCAAATCCAGCCGGCGGTTTTCATACTCAGCCGGGTGCCTAAAATCAAGCAGGCAGTAATATCTCCGTAAGCCCCTTCCGGTAATTGCGAACCGAACTTTATCAGAAAGATGATGCGGAATAAAGTTAGAAGACCAATCCAAAAAATAAAGGCCTTCAAATCTTCAATTAGTCCATTGTAGAAGTTGATTAAATATTTCATAGTTAATATTTTACCACATTTGGGCAAATTTGTGGTAAAATATAATTGGAGGTGAATATAATGGAAAGAAATAAAGCATTGGAGTTATTAAAAAAATACAATAAAGACCCCTTCCATATTCGTCACGGTCTGACTGTGGAGGGAACGATGCGTTGGTTTGCCCGTGAATTGGGATACGGGGAGGAAGAAGAGTTCTGGGGCAATGTGGGACTTCTGCATGATGTGGATTTTGAATTGTACCCGGAGGAGCATTGCGTAAAATGTCAGGAAATGTTAAAGGGCGAAGGAATGGATGATAAATTTATCCGTGCGGTTGCCTGTCATGGCTGGGGTATGACCAAGACCCAGTTCCAACCGGAACATCAAATGGAAAAAGTGCTTTTCGCCTGTGACGAACTGACGGGCTTGATTGGGGCGGCGGCTTTGATGCGTCCTTCCAAATCAACCAAAGATATGGAATTGAAATCATTGAAAAAGAAATTTAAGGATAAAAAATTTGCTGCCGGCTGCAACCGTGATGTAATTACCCAGGGTGCAGCAAACTTGGGATGGGAACTGGACGAACTTTTGCAAAAGACCTTAACCGCAATGCAAAGTTTTGAAGACCAACTTAACTCCGAAGCAGGTGCGTAAATCTGCCAGTTATTTGGAAGTGAGTTGTATTAAAAAATGAAAGGTATTATTTTAGCAGGCGGTGCAGGGACAAGGTTGTATCCTTTGACAATGGTAACATCCAAGCAGTTGTTGCCAATCTATGACAAGCCCATGGTGTATTATCCTTTGTCAACACTGATGTTGGCAGGAATTAAGGATATTTTGATTATTTCTACACCGACAGATTTGCCGAATTTTGAACGGCTATTGGGCAATGGCTCTCAATTTGGCATCAATTTATCTTATAAGGTTCAACCCAGTCCTGACGGCTTGGCACAGGCCTTTATTTTAGGCGAAGAATTTATTGGTGATGATGCTTGTGCCATGGTTTTGGGTGATAATATTTTCTATGGCATGGGATTTAGGGACATATTGGGTTTTGCAGTTATGAAGGCACAGGAACAGGGCAGGGCAACGGTTTTTGGTTATTATGTGCAAGACCCGGAACGCTTTGGTGTGGTTGAATTTGATAAAAATCAAAAAGTGATTAGTATTGTAGAAAAACCGCAAAAGCCAAAATCCAATTATGCGGTTACGGGTTTATATTTCTATCCGGCAGGAGTCGCAAAAAAAGCAAAGCAAGTAAAACCATCTGCCCGAGGTGAGTTGGAAATTACCACATTGAATGAAATGTATTTGGATGAAGGAAAACTTGACGTACAATTATTAAGCAGGGGCTTTGCCTGGTTAGATACTGGTACTATGGAGTCCTTGCTTGATGCTTCCAATTTTGTACAAATGGTGGAAAAACGGCAGGGCATTAAAATTTCATCCCCAGAAGAAATTGCCTATTCAAGAGGATGGATTGATAAGAAAACACTTTTGAAATCTGCAGAAAAATATGGCAAATCGCCTTATGGAGAACATTTAAAAAATGTTGCCAAAGGGAAGATGATATATTAGGGGTTAAAGGATGAAAGGGTGAAAAGATTAAGGGGTGAAGAGGTGAAAGGTAAAAGGGTTAAGGGATGAAGGGTGAGTTAGAGAAATTATCTACGATGTTTGCGGTAAAAATTTTGAATTTTGTGAAGTGGTTGGAAAAGAACAATGAATTTGTTATAGCAAATCAGTTGGGGCGTTCAGGCACTTCTATTGGTGCAAATGTTCGGGAAGCACATTATGCTCAAAGTAAAGCAGATTTTGTCAATAAGTTGTCAATTGCACTAAAAGAGGCATATGAAACCGAGTATTGGCTTGAACTTGTAGAACAAACCGTTCTCAATTTTAATAAAGAAGATTTTAGTCTGTTACAAAAAGATTGTAATAGTTTGAGATTACTATTAGCGTCTTCTGTGAGAACTGCTAAGGGAACATAAATTTAGCAAATAAAATTCATTAGCGAAGCGTTCATCTATTCATTTTTTCATCGTTAAGGTGTGTGTATGAGAGTATTAGTTACCGGCGTAGCCGGTCAGTTGGGCTACGATGTGGTGCGAGAACTAAATAAGCAGGGCATTGAGGCAATCGGTGTTGACCGTGTTGATTTTGATATTACGGATATAGAAGTCACAGAAAAATTTGTACTTTCTTTGCATCTTGATGCGGTTATTCATTGTGCGGCTTACACGGCGGTGGATGCAGCGGAAGATAATATAGAGTTGTGCCGAAAAGTTAATGTGAATGGCACGGAAAATATTGCAAGAGCTTGTGCTAAAATTAAAGCGAAAATGCTTTACATCAGTACGGACTATGTTTTCCCGGGAAGTGGTGGTATTCCTTATGCTATTAACGCAAAAAAGGCACCACAAAATGTTTATGGGCAAAGTAAGTTAGACGGCGAATTGGCAGTTCAAAAATATTTGCAAAACTATTTTATTGTGCGGATTTCTTGGGTGTTTGGGAAAAACGGAAACAATTTTGTCAAAACCATGTTGCGGCTGGGGAAGGAAAAAGAAAAATTATCCGTTGTCAGTGACCAAATTGGCAGTCCGACATATACCTTTGATTTGGCAAGATTATTGGTGGATATGATACAGACAGATAAATATGGTGTTTATCATGCAACCAATGAGGGTTATTGCAGTTGGGCGGAATTTGCCAAAGAGATTATGCGGCTGACAAATTTGCCGTGTAAGATTATTTCTATCAGTACGGCGGAATATCCGACCAAAGCCAAGCGTCCGTTGAATAGCAGATTAAGCAAGCAAAGTTTGGATGGCAACGGATTTAATCGTTTGCCGGAATGGAAAGATGCGTTGGCAAGATATTTGAGAGAGTTGAGAGAACAATAAAGGTTTTTAGACCTTCCCTGTTAGGGAAGGTGTCAGCGAAAGGAACATAGGTGGCTGACGGATGAGTTTTCGCTTGTTGTCGGCACTTATGTGGAAAATGGAAAGATCATAATGAGTGAGATAAATCTGTACGAAAAGAGATTAAAACCAAATGCTCAAAAACTTCGTAAGGAAATGACAAAATGGGAGAAAAAACTTTGGTATGGCTATCTAAAAAACTATCCGGTTCAATTTCGGCGGCAAAAGCCAATAGGTAGTTATATTGTTGATTTCTATTGCAGTAAAGCAAAATTAGTTGTTGAATTAGATGGGAGCCAACATTATATGCAAAAACAACTTGATTATGATAGCACAAGGACAGCATATTTAGAAAGTTTGGGACTTTTGGTATTGCGTTATCCTGATAATATTGTCAGTAAAAATTTTGAGGGTGTATGTTTTGATATAGACAGGATTGTTAAGGAACGAATTGGGTAGTGTGCTTTGATAAATGCCGTTGTGGTCGGAAACTCATCCACCGCAAGCGGTCCCCCTTCCCTAACAGGGAAGGTAATGTTAGAATTGGGAGGGCAAAATGAATATTATCGTTACCGGCGGGGCGGGGTTTATAGGCAGTAATTTTATTTATTATATGCGGAAAGTGCATCCGGAGTATCGTTTGGTTTGTTTGGATAAACTTACTTACGCAGGTAACTTGAAAACTTTGGCTCCAATTTTGCAGGAGAAAAATTTTCGTTTTGTGAAATTAGATATCTGCGACAGGGAGGGTGTGTACGGTCTTTTTGAAGAAGAACATCCGGACATGGTGGTGAATTTTGCGGCGGAAAGTCATGTTGACCGCAGTATTGAAGACCCCGGTATTTTTTTGCAGACCAATATTATGGGAACGGGTGTTTTGATGGATGCTTGCCGCAAGTATGGCATTAAGCGTTACCATCAAGTCAGTACGGATGAAGTATATGGTGATTTGCCGTTGGACAGAAAAGATTTGTTTTTCACAGAAACTACGCCACTGCACACATCCAGCCCGTACAGCAGCAGCAAGGCAGGAGCGGATTTGTTGGTAATGGCATATCACAGAACTTATGGTCTGCCTGTGAGTATTAGCCGGTGCAGCAATAATTATGGCCCCTATCATTTCCCGGAAAAGCTCATTCCTTTGATGATTGCCAATGCTTTGAACGACAAACCATTGCCCGTATATGGCAAGGGGGAAAATGTTCGTGATTGGTTGTATGTGGAGGATCATTGTAAGGCCATTGATTTGATTATTCACAAGGGCAAAGTCGGTGAGGTCTATAATATTGGCGGTCATAACGAAATGCGGAATATTGATATTGTGAAATTGATTTGTAAAGAGTTGGGCAAGTCGGAATCGCTGATTACTTTTGTTACGGACAGGAAAGGGCATGATATGCGTTATGCCATTGACCCGACAAAAATTCACAATGAATTGGGCTGGCTGCCGGAAACAAAATTTGCGGACGGAATTAAGAAAACTATTCGTTGGTATTTGGATAATAAACCTTGGTGGGAAGAGATTATCAAGGGTGAGTATCAGGGTTATTATGAGAGAATGTACGGGAATAGGTGATAGGTTTCAGGTTACAGGTATCAGGTGTGAGGTGTCAGGATTAAAGGGTGAAAAGGTGAAGGGATGAAGGGTGAAGAGGTGAAAGGGATGGGGAAATTTAAATTCACGGAAACGAAAATTAAAGATGTTTTTATCATAGAGCCAACGGTGTTCGGGGATAGCCGTGGTTATTTTATGGAAACTTATAATGAAGTTGAGTTCAAAGCAGCTGGGCTGAATTATGTTTTTGTGCAGGACAATCAGTCCGCATCCTCTAAAGGGGTGTTGCGTGGTCTTCATTTTCAAAAAACGCATCCGCAAGCAAAATTAGTGCGGGTATTGAGCGGGGAAGTTTTTGATGTGGCAGTGGATTTGCGTAAAGGCAGTACGACTTATGGACAGTGGGTTGGAGAACGCTTGAGTGGGGATAATAAAAAACAGATGATGATTCCCAGGGGATTTGCCCATGGATTTGTAGTGTTGAGTGATTATGCGGAATTTGCCTATAAATGTGATGAAGTATATCATCCTGAAGACGAAGGCGGGATTATTTGGAATGACCCCGACATTGGAGTTGACTGGCCTTTGAGAGAAGGATTAAAATTAAGTGAAAAAGACAAAAAGAATTTGAATTTGAGTGAGTGTAGAATAGAGTTTTAAAATGATTAGTGCTGTTACTTCAGTTAATAATGCTGAAAACTGATATGACTTTGGAAATTGCATATACTACACTTTGGAAAATTACATATCTTGACTTTGGAAATTGCATATGTTATACTTTGGAAAATGCTCAAATTAGGATGGTGCAGATATGTTAAAACGACAGGCAATTAATGGTTTGAAACGCTTGGCGGGGCAGTTTCCCGTTGTGGCTATTGTGGGACCGAGGCAGAGCGGGAAATCAACCTTAGCCAAGATGGCTTTCCCTAAGAAAAAGTATATTTCTTTTGATGATAAACATTTGCGTGAGGCGGCACAGGCCAATCCGCAAGATTTTTTATTGGCTTTTCCTGATGGGGCAATATTTGACGAGGTACAAAAGGTTCCGGAAATATTTGATGCCTTAAAACTTTTTGTGGATCAGGAGCAGTACACTCCCGGAAAATATATTTTGACAGGTTCAAGTCAGTTTCGTCTTAAGGAAAACATAACTGACAGTTTGGCAGGAAGGGTGGGACTGATTAAATTATTGCCATTCTCATTACAAGAACTTAAAGAAAATAATATCCTCCCCAATGATCCGTATGATTTGGCATTTAGGGGGTTTTATCCACCTCTATATGATAAAGCAAAGAAATATTTACGAGATGATTGGTTTGAAAATTATCTTGACACTTATTTGGATTTGGATGTGAAAGATAAAATTAACCCGGGGAATGTAAAATCTTTCCGTAATTTCTTAAAGATATGTGCATTGTATAGTGGTCAGAATGTAAATTTGGACGGCATTTCACGGATGGTTGGGGTGTCGGGGGTCACGATTAAAACATGGTTGTCTGTTTTGGAAGCATCTTTTATTATTCATTTTTTGGAGCCGGATTTTAATAATTTTGGCAAAACATTAGTTAAATCGCCAAAATTATATTTTACGGATGCGGGGCTTATGTGTTATCTTTTGGGGGTGCAATCTAAAGAAGATTTGATTTTGCACGACCATAAGGGAGCGATTATAGAGACAATGGCTGTGGCGGAGTTGTTAAAGGAAAGATTCAACGAAGGCAAAAGGGCAAACTTGTCTTATTTTAGGGACAGGCGAGGGTTTGAGGTTGATGTATTGGCGGATTGGCAGAAATCTTATGCTATTGAAATAAAAAGCACCATTCAGTCAGAACAAAAATTGTCAAAAAATGTGCGGAAATATTTACAACTTAAAGGTGATAATACCCTTGGCAGAGTATATTATTTGGGCGATTTGACTTTGAGTATCAATGATATAGAATATGTAGGTTGGCGTGATTGGGGGAGCCAAAAACATTAACAACTAGTGTTATTATTTCAGTGATATCGGTGTTGATTGGCCTTTGACTGAGGGGTTGAAATTGAGAGAAAAAGACAAAAAGAATTTAAAATTAAGTGAATGTGGGGTGGAGTTTTGATTATGTTTAAAATAAATTGCAAAATACTGGAAAAGTAGGGGAAATGAGATATATTATTACTTTCTACAATGGTTTGATAGAAGACCTAAAAATTTTTTTGTTTTGGCTGGGATTGCTAACTTTTTTTAGAATTGTTTTTTTTCTTGTTTTTGCATCTCAATTGCATGGAGAAGTAAGTGGAGACGTTGTAACTTGCTTGTGGCTGGGAACACGTTTAAGTTTAAAAACAGCGGGTTGGATATGTGCTGTTGGTTTTGTTTTAATGACCATTCCCGGTAGTTTTTGGCCGTTTTTGTTAGAATGGAAATATCGGTTTCATTACTCTGTAATTTTGTTGTTTTGCATAATGTTTATGGCCCGTTTTCCTTATTACAGAGTGTTTAAAGATGTTTTTAATGGTATTGTTGTTATGGCGGTGCATGAGGACTGGTGGGCCATTCTATGCATGTTGATTCAGGAATATGGTCTTTGGTGGCGGATTCCAATCGCTTTTGTTTTAGCATACGGTTTCAGTTTTGTTTTGAGATTTTTTTTAAGACACACAATTCCGTGTAATTTTGCTAATTGTCAGAAGAAATGGCAAGTTATTGTTCTTTCGCTTATAGGTTTGCCGTTATTGAGTGTATTTGTCAGATATGGTGGTGCATTTAATTATCAAAACAGTATTTCCTGGACAAATGCAGCAAGATTTTCTTCCCCTTTGCTAAATGCAACGGTTTTAGATGATGGTCAGGCCCTTACTAAGGTGTATAAAATTTTTCGGCTGCGGAAAGACATTGATAGCATTAAACTTTCAGAGCAAGAAATTAGAAATGCTATTGCCATATTAGGTGGTGACAAGCATGCTCAAAGTATAGATGCCGCTTTTAACCGCATAGTGCGTCATAAACGACTTATGACCAACCCAAAACATGTTGTTTTAGTGTTAGTCGAAAGTTTCGGTATGTGGCCATTTGAGATGCCGTTTAGTGATTTGCATTTAGTTGATAATGTGTCAAATATAAAAACATCTCCTCAATGTGCAAATATAACCACAATGTTGGCCGGTGGTGGTGGAACAATGTCTTCCGTACAAAGTGTACTAACGGGACTGCCGACAATTGGGTCCAGGCATAATTTTACGGGACATAATAATGATTTTAGCGCTTTTTATTTAACGAGTATTGCAAAAAAATTAGGGTACAGAACAGAGTTTTGGTATAGTGGTTTTGCCAGTTGGGAAAATATTGAGCAATATTGTAAAAATGTGGGATTTGACCGATTTTATCATTGTGGGAATCTTTCGCATGGGAAAGGTAATGCCTGGGGGGCTGAAGACAAAGATTTTTTTGAAGGTTTTTTGCAAAATGTAAAACAGCAGAAAGATGAAAAGGTTTTACATGTACTTTTGACGGGAAGCAATCATCCGCCATATACTGTAGATGTAGATAGTTATGGATTTTCCAGAGAAAATGTGAAAAAGCATTTGACCGAAGACATAGATGATACCAAAAGTTCGATAACTGAACTGGGACATATGTGGTATGCGGACAAGTGTATTGGGGAAATGGTTTCTGATATGCAAAGAAGTTTTGAAGACACCTTATTTATAATTACAGGCGACCATTCAGAGAGATTTAGTTTTGCCAAGGAACAATCTCAATATATTCGTAGCGCGATTCCGTTTTTGGTTTATGGTAAGGGTGTAAAATCAGATTGGTTTGGTGAAAATAGCGTCGGTTGTCATCAGCAAATACCTGCAACATTGGCAGAAATTTTGGGTGGTGAGGGGTTTGTCTACAGTAGTATTATGCCAAGTATGTTTGAAAATGATTTTGTAAATAACCATGAGTTGTGTGCAGACAAGTCGGGAATGCGAAAAATTAATACCTTGCCAAAGGAACGAAAAGAAAAAATACAAATGGCAGTCAAATTGGCAGCACAAAGAATATTAAACGGGGATATTATATGTCGGTAGGAGGGAAATATGGACAAAGTGATTGAACTGACTGAGGATATGTTTATCGGGAAAGGAACGCAAAAGGCAGTTTATGCATATCCCGGTGATGCATCAAAGTGTATCAAAGTGAAGATAATTGCAAAGAATGCTGATATGCTAAAAGAGTTGGCATATCGCAAGGTTTTACAACGGACGGGCAAGCATAAAAAAATGTTACCGGAATATTACGGCTGTGTGAAAACCAATTTAGGTGACGGCTATGTTTTTGAATTGGTACGGGATTTTGATGGTCAGCGTAGCCGTGAAATTGAGGAATATTTGAAAGAACCGGAATTGGCAGAAAAATTATTACATACGGATGTGTTAAGTATATTGCAAGAATTTAAAAAGGAATTTTTTGAGGAAATGATTGTTACAAGCAATATTGAACCATATAATATGTTGGTACAACGGCTGTCCGAAGAGACCTATAGAATTTGTGTAGTTGATAATGTTGGTACACCTTGTAAAATTCCGTTGGCTTATTGGTTTGATTATTTTGCAAAAAAGCGTGCCGAAAGATATTGGAAAAAGTTTGTTCAGGAAACAGGGGAAAGATTTCCACAATATCAATGGAACAAATTAGTTTAATTTTTGAGCAGGGAGCACAAAATGGTTGATGTCAGTGTTTTGATTCTTACAAGAAATGAAGAACGAAATATAAAGGATTGCATTGAAAGTTGTCAGTCCTTTGCCAAAGAAATCATTGTTATTGATGATGGCAGCACGGATGGCACAAAGGAAATTGCTGAAAATCTCGGAGCCCGTGTCATTAGTCATGCTATGGCTGGGGATTGGGGACAACAACAGACCTTCGCCATCAATCAATCTCAATGTTCCTGGATTTTTTTCATTGATGCGGATGAAAGGTGTACTCCAAATTTGGCAAGTGCCATTGAAAAATTAGTGACAAAAGATGAAAAGGTTGCCTATAGAATTGGGCGGCGAAATTTGTTTCATTATAATAAAGCGGACCACGGTATTTTGCGTCCGGACAGGGTTGTGCGTTTAATGCCAACAAAGGATTCCAAGGTGGAGGGTTTTGTACACCCGGCAATTATTACTCCATATCCGGTAAAAGATATTCCCGAATTTATTTATCATTACACTTATGACAATTGGGCACAATACTTTGGCAAATTTAATAATTATACAGATTTAGCGGCGAGAAAATATTTGGAACAAGGGAAAAAGTGCAGTGTGTTGCGTGATATCGTATTGCGACCGATTTGGGCTTTTATAAAAGTTTATTTCATTAACTTGGGATTTTTAGACGGAAGATTGGGCTGGGTTTTCTCTTGTAATCACTTTGTCTATACAATGATGAAGTATGAAAGATTGTATGATTTAGAAAAGAGTGGTGGCAAATTATGAAAATACTATTGACAGGCGGAGCAGGGTTTATTGGTTCACATACAGCGGTGGAATTGTTGGCTGGCGGTTTTGAAGTGGTTGTGATTGATAATTATTCCAATTCTGATGTGAGTGTGAATGACAGGATTGTGCAGGCCGCAAAACGGCAGATTGCCCAGCAGAAAGATGAAAAACTAAAAATAAATACGGACAAATTGCCCATCACTTTTTATTATGGCGATTGCCGTGACGGAATGTTTTTGGATTCTGTTTTTCGGGAAAATGAAATTGATGCGGTAATTCATTTTGCAGGATTAAAGGCAGTGGGCGAGTCGGTGGAAAAACCTTTGACATATTACGACAACAATCTCGGCAGTACTTTGGTGTTGTTGAATGTGATGAAGGACCACAATGTCAAGAAACTGATTTTCAGTTCTTCCGCCACGGTATATAGTGCGGACAATAAAATGCCTTTGGATGAAAATGCTAAAACCGGTAATTGCACTAATCCTTATGGTTGGACAAAATATATGATTGAACAAATTTTGCGGGATGAGGCGGTTGCGGATAAAGAATGGAGCATTGCTTTATTGCGTTACTTCAATCCGGTGGGCGCCCATGCCAGCGGTTTGATTGGGGAAGAGCCCAATGGTATTCCCAATAACTTAATGCCCTATATTTGTCGTGTGGCGGCAAGTCAGGAATCAGGAATTAGAGGTCAGGATTTAGGGAAAGAATATCAAAAATTAAAAGTATTTGGGAACAATTATCCTACTAAGGATGGCACGGGTGTGCGTGACTATATTCATGTGGTGGATTTGGCAAAAGGTCATGTGGCGGCGGTAAGTTATTTGTATCGCCACAGCGGTGCGGAAGCAATCAATCTTGGCACGGGTCAGGGGTATTCGGTTTTGGATATGGTACAGGCATTTGTAAAAGTGAACAATGTTCCTGTACCTTACGAAATTACAGGCCGGCGTGCAGGGGATGTGGCAGAGGTTTATGCCAATCCGGCCAAAGCAAAAAAAGAACTGCTCTGGCAGGCAGAACTGGGATTGGAAGATATGGTGCGGGATGCGTGGGGATATATGCAAGTTAGGGGTTAGTAGTTAGGGATTAGGGGGTGAAAAGGTGAAGAAGTTAAAGGGTGAAAGGGTGAAATATAATGCGGAATTCGCAATGCGTAATTATGGAAATAAATGTCAAAGAACAAAGAGCAAAGAACAAATATGGTAAATAGTTCCTGTGATTATAATCGGGAATTTTCGCAAAGCGAAAATTGTCTATAATTGTTTATTACTCATTACTAATTATTCATTAAAAAAAGTTCCCGTGATTAGATTTATAGATTAAAGAAATTTTGGAGTTTAATTGTTATGTGCGGAGATATTTGACAGTTATCTCCGCAAAATATGCGGAGATAACTTATGCAAAAATATATTTGGCAAAATGCTAACTTTCCTGATTTTGTGTATAATAATGAGAAAATAGGTATTTTGCTGAAAAAAATTAAATATGAACAAGGTTTATTACAAGGAAAATTTTCTTTGTTAGATTCAGATGAATATCAAAAGATAGTAGCGGAAACCTATGTTCAGGATGTTTTGCGTTCCAGCGAAATTGAAGGGGTGCGGCTCAGTTTGGAACGGGTGCGTTCATCGGTGGCACATCAACTGGGAATAACAAAGTTCAATGAAGTTGCTTCCGGCCATGACGAGGAAAGTTTTGTTGCAGTTGCTTTGGATGCAATGCAAAACTACAATGCGACATTAACGGAAGAGCGATTGCAAGCATGGCATTGTGCGTTGTTCCCTACGGGGTATAGCGGATTACATAAAATTAAAGTCGGACAATATCGGGATGATGCCTTGGGAAGAATGCAGATTGTTTCCGGGGCGGAAGGTCATGAAAAAGTTTATTATGAGGCCCCGCCTGCTCCCCAAGTTGCAGGAATGATGCAAAAATTGTTGAATTATGTGAATAACGATGAAACGGATGATATTATTAAGGCGGCAGTTGTCCATTTGTGGTTTGTAATTATACATCCCTTTGAGGATGGTAATGGGCGTATTGCCAGGTTAATGACGGATATGCTCCTTGCACGCAGTGAAAATAAATCTAAAGAATATTACTCAGTGTCCGCACAAATCAGCCAGATGCGGAAGGAATATTACAAGCAGTTGGAAATTACGGGGAATACATCGCTCGATATTACGGAATGGGTTAATTGTTTTTTTGAACTGATATTTAAAGCCATGCAAAAAGCGGAAGTTACGCTGGATAAATCTTTATGGAAGGCAAAACTGTGGCAAAAATTCGGTAATTGTGCAGTCAATGACCGTCAGCGCAAGGTGTTGAACAAAATCCTGGACGGATTTGAGGGAAGTTTAACAACTAAAATATGCAAATGCTCACAGGATACGGCTGCAAGGGATATAGAGTTATTGATTAAGAATGGAATCTTGACGAGGGAGGGGAAGGCCCGTGCAACACATTATGTGCTGAAAGGGATGAAGTAGGTGAAAGGGGAAATATAATGCGGAATGCGGAATTCGCAATGCGTAATTTAATTAAGAACTAAGAATGTAGAATTAAGAATGATGGTAAAAAGTTTTGTGCAAAAGGTTATGATACTTGAAGCGATATGAAATAAGATTTTCCAGTAATTTTGAATGGTGAGAATAATCGGTTGGCAATATTATTTGAGGATGAATTTATACACAAATTTGGATTTGACCATTTGCAAAACATTCCAAGGGGGAAAATCGGCAGATTTTCTCGTGAAATCGTGCGATTTTCCCGCTACACAAAGCGTATACGCTTAACCGCAAAACACAAATAGCTTGTTTGAAGGATTTGATGCATGGATCGGTTTAAAAAAAATGACTGATTTATGAAAAAAAAGAGGACAAAATGCGTGTAGCGATTTTGGAAACCATAGTAATGCCGGCAGGGCATGAGGTGGAATTTGACAGAATATTAGTGGACGAATTGAAGCGTCAGGGGCATACCCCTGTGCTTTTTGTGCCGGAAAAATTTCCTTTTAAGTTGGATTACAAATGCGATATAGAGTATTTGGCTGGCGGAGAAGTTGTAACTTATGCAGGAGCCAACCGTTTGCAAAAACTTTTTTTGTCATTAAAACGGGAACAACGCCGGCGTGCCTGGTTTAACTCCGCGTATCAAAAAATTTGTGAACACAAATGTGATATGTTGATTATCCCAACGGCAACTTACCGTTATCTTAAGGCGATTCGTGATACTAATCTTAAAAATTCACCTGTCCCAATTAGTATGATTTTTCACGGTATTAATCCCCATGAAAAAGGGAACTTTGTTAAACAAGCGAAACTGACTGAAAAATATGCAAACATCAAACTCAAAGTCATCACCTTAAGAAATGATTTCGCTGGGGATAATCTGCATAATGTGGAATTGATTAATCCGCCAGTGTATAAACCTATGGATTTTGAACCAGATAAAAATCTTACTTTGCATACTCCTTTAATTTTAGGATTTTATGGGCAATACCGCAGGGAAAAAAATATTCGTTTTTTTCTTGATGCATTTAAGCAGGCAAAATTTTCTGTACCAGTAAAACTTATTTGTCAGGGAGCGACAGCCATGCAGGAAGACAGTGATGAATTTGAAAAAATTATTGTTGAATACAAAGATGTGGGAGGTATAGAATTTTGGCATAAAAATTTAATTGGCAAAGAATGGCAACGGGCATTGCTGGAGTGTGATGTTATTGTGGCACCTTATGCGGCGGAGCGTTACCGTTATCATTGGAGCGCTATGTCTTTTACTGCCATTGGCTTTTATAAACCGATTTTGCAATCTCCAGAAATGAATCCGGAAGTAATGGCAGAATTTAATGTTGGTGAAATTGTGAACTTGGACAGCGTGGGAAAATTGAGCAAGCAGTTGGAAAACTTTGTGAATAATTATGCGGATAAGGTTAAGGATTACAGTATTGATTTGGCAAGGGCCAATGAAAAATATAGTCACGAAAAATTAATTCAAAGTGTGTTAAATTGACGGAGAAATGCTATGAAAATTTTATTGACGGAATTGGGCAATGCAGTTAATGCTCAGGGTGGAATTGAAAAAGTTGTTTGCAATATGGCAAACGCCTTTACGGAGCGTGGGCATGAAGTGGCGATAATGGTTTTTGACAAACGGGAAGGAGGAATGGCTTTTCCGTTGGATAGCCGTGTAAAATTTCTTAATCCCGGTGTGGGTAATCGCATCAGCCGAACTTGGGTTAATATAACAAATATTTTTCGCAAGGGAAAATGGAATAAAGAAGTTGCCCAACATAGGCATTTGACAAGCAGGATGGCAAAGATTATAGCCCCCGTTATTAATGAGTTTAACCCCAATATTATTATTGGTCATGACCTTAAATCGGCAATAATTTTTAATGACTATATAGTTGACCGTGCTCCGTATGTTTCATTGTTTCATTTTAGCCCTGAAATTACTTTGGAAAATCCTCATTTTAGGTCATGCTTTAATAATGTGAATGGTATAGTTGTTCTTTTGCCCAGCTTTGTGCAAAGGGTTCAAAACATGACTCATAATAACAATGTTTTTGTTATTTCCAATATTGTACCCCAATATGCTGAAACAGCGGATTATTCTGCAAAAACAATCATTAATGTGGCACGCATAGAACACAGACAGAAAAGACAAATGGATATAGTGGAGGCCTTTAATAAATTGCAAAAAGATTTCCCGGATTGGCAGGTGGAGTTTTGGGGTGACACTAATTTTGACAAAGCATATTTTGAAGAACTGCAGCAGAAGGTTCAGGAATATGGCTTGCAAGATAAAATAATTTTTGGTGGCAAAACTGATAAGGTTTCAGCAAAATTGCAGAATGCATCTATTTTTGCCTTCCCGTCTGAATATGAAGGATTTCCTTTGGCAATGACGGAAGCCATGAGTATGGGGTTGCCGGTAGTGGGATATAAAACTTGTTCAGCAGTGAATGAAATAATTAAAGACGGGGAGAACGGTTATCTTTGTGATTTTAGTGTTGACGCTTTGACGGACAAACTTCGTCAACTGATGCAGGATGAGGATTTGAGACGAAAATTAGGAACTCAAGCCAAGAAAGATATGCAACAATATGCCGAGGATAGGATTTGGGGTATATGGGAGGACATTATAAAGAAGGGGGAAAATATTTTGTAATTTCTTGGTAAAATGTTGTATAATCAATGTAGCAAAAAGAAACACAATATCTTGGACAAACTATTTTTGTTGATAAATTATAAACAGATAGGGAGGGATGTGTGAAAATGAGATATAAAGAAATTACAGATTTAAAGATTACGCAAAGAATTTTGCTGTATGCTTTATGGAATTTTCACAAAATATGTGAGGAAAATAATTTAATATATGGATTATTTGCAGGCACATTATTGGGGGCGGTCAGGCATAAAGGGTTTATTCCTTGGGATGATGACATAGATGTTGTTATGCCACGAATTGATTATGATAAATTTGTTAAAATTGTGAAGAGTGGCAAATATTTAGGATTTGGGTTGGGAACACCGGGAGATTTGAATTATACTTATCCGTTTGGAAAATTTTTCATCAATGGTACTATTATAATTGAACATGTACTATGGCCGGAATATTGTGTATTTGGAGCAGGTTTGGATGTATTCCCTATGGATAATTTTCCAGATGATGAAAAAGAATGTGAACTTTTTGTTGAGGAGATTAAACGTGTTGAAGGGGAAGTTGGTCGGTTAACAAGACCGTATTTTCTTTTGGCGGTGCAACATAAGTCGGTACGTCATCATTTAATGCGTAAATTATTTGGCGTAGCCACTGATATAAACAAATACACTAGCAAGGTCGAACAAATAATTCAAAAATATAATTCTGTGCCAACCAAACAATTTGGAAGTACATGGGGAAGTGGTATGTTTAAAGTGCGTATAGATAAAGAAGATTTTTTTGACAGGATTTTATATAGTTTTGAAGGGTTTCAATTTTGGGCACCAAAAAATGCTGATGAATGGTTAAGCAAGGATTTTGGGAATTATATGCAATTGCCACCTGTTAATGAACGAATTTCTCATCATGATTATGATTTGTTGGTTGACGAAGATATTTTAGATATGATATTGAAATGGAAATAAAGATTAAATTGGACAGGGGGAAAATTAGTGAATATAGCAATTATTCTCGCCGGCGGGGTTGGTAGTCGGCTGGGCTTGGAAAAACCCAAACAATTTTTAAAAGTGGCGGGCAAAACAGTTTTGGAACATACCGTTGATGTCTTCCAAAAGCATAAAGACATTGACGAGATTTTTATTGTTATGCATCCGGAATATATATATGAAGCACAATATTTTGTCAATAAAAATCACTGGACCAAAGTTAAGAAACTTCTTAGCGGCGGTAATGAACGTTATAAATCAAGTTTGGTAGCCATTAATGCTTGTCAAAATGAAGATGATAAACTTATTTTTCATGATGCAGTCCGTCCTTTGGTAAGTATTCGTATTATTGATAATGTTATAAAGGCATTGGAAAAATATGATGCGGTAGATGTGGCGGTTCCAGCCACAGACACCATTATTGCTTTGAATAAAGATAAAACCTTTATTGACAACATACCGAATCGTAATTATTTAAATAAAGGGCAAACTCCGCAGGCATTTAAAATGGGAACAATTAAAAAGGCATATGAAATTGCTATAAAAGACCCTGAATTTCAAACAACAGATGATTGCGGGATAGTAAAAAAATATCTGCCTGATTTACCGGTTTATGTTGTTAGCGGTGAAGAACGAAATGTTAAATTAACCTATCCTGAAGATATTTATCTTCTGGATAAACTGTTTCAACTTAAATCAGCAAGCATCGGTGAAGAAATAAAATTGAATAAACTGAAAGACAAAGTAATGGTTGTTTTTGGAGGTAATTCTGGCATTGGGCAAGATATGTGTAGAATTGCTATGCAATATGGCGCAAAAGTTTTTGCATTTTCCCGTTCCACAACAGGCACGGATATATCGGACAGGCAATCAGTTGAAATGGTATTAAAAAATGTGGCAGAGCAAACAGGACATATTGACTATGTAGTCAATACAGCGGCAGTCCTTAACAAAGAACCAATATTGCATTTGGATGATAAAACAATAAATCAAATTATAGATACAAACTATTACGGAATGGTAAATGTAACTTTGTCTGCATATGAATATGTCAAAGCAAGTAAGGGACAAATATTGCAATTTACTTCAAGTTCCTATATCAAAGGGAGGGCTTTTTATGCATTGTATTCATCTACAAAGGCAGCAGTGGTAAATTTTGTGCAGGCGGTTGCGGAAGAATGGGAAGCGGATGGCATAAGAGTAAATTGCATTAACCCTCAACGGACAAAAACACCTATGCGGACGGCAAATTTTGGCGAAGAGCCGGAAGGGACACTACTTAAGTCCGAAGATGTGGCAACAGTTTCGCTTAAGACATTGTTAAGCGATTTTACAGGGGAAGTAGTGGATATTAAAATCAATCCATGAGTATTAAAAAATTGTCACAATATTATCAATATGTGTTTATTTTGACGGCAGTAAGTGCAGTTTATTCGATAAGTAATGTTATTAATTTTTTTTCTCTTGTTGCACTCTGTTGTCTATTTATAAGTATTTATTTGCGTACTTTTGAATTTGCTGACGAACTAAAAGAGTACTCTAAGGCGGTTTTTGTGTGGTCAATGGGATGTTTGATAGCTTCTTTGGCATCAGATGCAATTAGTGTAGGGGTTCATGAATGGTATAAATGGTTTATAAAATACTTTGGATTAATGTTTTTGCCGTTTGCCTTTAGACAAAAAATAAATGTGTTAAAATTGAGTTTGGCACTTAGTTTTGGAATTGTGACAATTTTGTCTTTAATGATTGTTTATAGAGGAATGATTTTACATGAACAGCGTGTTGGCGGTTATTTTACATCAGGACCTATGGTGATAGGGGTGTTTTTAGGGTTGTTTGTATCAATTATGATTATATGTTTTTTTGACAAGCGTGTTTTTGGAAAGTGGTCATATTTGCTTGGAGTTGCAGCATTGTTAGTAGCGGTGGCGCTCCTATACAATAACACACGGGGAACACAATTGAGTGTTGCTATATGTGCACTCACAATAGGGATTGTCCATGGCACGAGATCAAAGAAAAAATTTTTGATATATGTATCAGCAATAGCATTGTTAGGTTGTTTTATTTTTGCCAATCCTGCTACTCGTGCGAGGTGGGACATAAAAAATGATGGTCGTGTACTTATTTGGCAAACATCGTGGCAAATGTTTAAAGATCATCCTATATGTGGAGTGGGATTTAAAAGATTTAGGTATGCTTATAAAGAAATTTATCACGGATTTCAAGGAGGACGTACGGGGAACAATATTTTTTTCCATGCACATAATTTATTTTTAAATGCTATGGTTGAAGGCGGCGTTGTTGGGTTGGGTACATTTACTTATTTTTTTGTTTTTGCATTGTTGTATCCCTATAAGTTGTGGAATAGATATCGTGACCCTTATTCCTTAATGATGTTAATTATGACTTTAGAACTGTTTATTAATGGAATGGTTGAAACTGTAATTGTACATGATCAAATTATGCGAACATATTGGTGTTTAATGGGATTATTGTTGGCCTTGCATTTGCAATGCAGAAAGTCGGTTGTCCCGGTTAAAGGTGTGGAGCAGTTGAAATGAAAAAAATGTTTGATTATTTAAGAAACAGTAAATACAAAAATGCAGTTATAATAGTTTTGGCATCTGTTGTTTTGTCGTTAAGTGAGTTTTTATGTCGTTGGGTATTGGGGTTTGATGCCTGTCAAAAGCCGTTGGAAGAATGGTTTTTTATTTTTGTTGTTGTGGGTTTGTTTGCATATTCAAAATGGTTGGGAACGAAAATTTTTATTCTGGCGTTTTATTTTTTGGCAACGGCGGGGAACAATATTCATTTTTACATTTACGAAGGTTGGTTAAATGCTGTAAATATGTATCTGGCACTGTGTGAAACAAATGAAGTTCTTCGTGTGGGCGCCAGTATGGTGTCCGAATTATTTGTTCCGGCTTTTTGGGGAATTTGTGAGTGTTTGTTTCTGGCAACTATTTCCCGGTTCGTTAAAACAAGAAAATATTCAGCGGACATTATTTGGTTGTGCTTGATTTTGTTTATTTCTTGCCGTTCGTTTTCAACACGCCAAGAGCATGGAAAGTTTTGCAAACCGGCATATGGGCGTGTGAAGGCATTTTACTTTGCCGGCGGATATTTGTGTGGGCATATTTTGCCTTATAAATTATTTGATTTGAGCAATTTGCCACAATATAAATGCGAAGCACCGAAAAAAATTGATGAGTCGGTTGTGCGAAATATTGTTTTTATTATGGGTGAGAGCGAATCCGCATCCCATGTAAATGTTTTTGGATATGAAAGAAATACAAGCCCGTTCATGAAGAAGTTAAGTGAACGAAATGATGCTGTTGTCAAACGAAGTTATAGTGCAGGGTTTATGACGGCAGTATCTGTCCCCACAATATTTAATGTAGTGCCATGGCCAAACGGATTTCAGCATATTAGTAAAGGCAATACGAACCTTTTACGGTTGGCAAAGGAACAAGGATTTGAAACATTTTATTTTTCGGCTCATGCGGAAAACGATATGAACATTATCCAACCCATCGGCAAACGCTGGATTGACAATTTAACTTTTCCGACTAATCTTGGTTATAGTATTGAAGATCCTTGCAGCGATCACAAACTTATTGAGCAATTTGATAAAATAGATTTATCTCACGGAAAACATTTTATTGTGCTCCAACAGCGTGGTTCCCATGGCCCCTACGGCAGTTTGCTTACTGAGGAAGAGAAAAAACCGTTTGGGGATGCGGACAAGTATGACTTATATGATGACACAATTTTAATGACGGATAAACTGATTGAATATGTCCATAACAAATTAAGTGCAACGGGGAACAAGGACTGGTTGTTGATTTATACTTCTGACCACGGTCAATATGTGACGAAAAAAGTTGCCAATCAAGGTACCCTACATCCAGAAAATTACATTGTTCCTTTGGTGGTTTCGTCAACAAATGATAAAGTTATACAGGAGGCCAAAGATGATTTTGGACGCACAGAAATGTCTTCCCATTATCAAATGGGCAGTTTTATTCTTCGTATATTAGGTTATGATTACCCAAGGGCCGATATGGAAAGAATAGTGGTCAATAGCCGGACTTTGGATGGGGAAGCGGGTTATTTGGAAATAATTAACGGGCAGGAAAAATTTGTTACACCTGGAAAATAGACGGAGCTTTCGGAGGGTATATGGTTCAAATAGATGCGGAAACCTTAAAAAAAGCCCATGCCTGTATGGTGGAAATATTGGAGGAAATTGATAGGGTTTGTGCAAAGCACAATTTAACTTATTGGTTGGAAAGTGGCACGGCGTTGGGTGCAGTCAGGCATCATGGTTTTATTCCTTGGGATGATGATTGTGATATTGGTATGATGCGATCTGATTATGAAAAATTTGCTAAAATTGCACCTATAGAATTTGACAAAAAGTTTTTCTTCCAAACAAAGGATACGGATCCTTACTACAAGAAGCGGACACGGAAAGTTAGAATGCAAAACACAAAATTAGTTGCCCATGATGATGATTTCTATGAAAAATTTAATCAGGGAATTTTTGTTGATATTTTTGTATGGGACTATTACTATGGTTGGGAAAAAACAATATTGAAAATTTTTAATATAATGCCAGGCATTCGTTCCAGCAGGAAAAAGTATCCCAAGCATACCCTGAAAAGAACTATCCATGGCCTTTTAACAGCAATACCATATGCCGTTCATAGTGCGATGGAATTGATATACATCGGGTTTAGAAGAGCAGTCCGTAAAAATTCCCGTCTGCCGTACATTGGTTATGAAGCCCAACAGAGTGATGAAAATTTATACCGCCCCAGTTTTGTTTTTCCTTTATGTCGGGACATTGAATTTGAAGGTAAAAATTTTCCTGTACCTAATGATTATGACGCATACCTTAAACAGATGTATGGCGACTATATGCAATTGCCGCCGGTGGAAGAACGGCGGACTCATGCAAAACTTATTGAGTGTTAGTTGACAAAAGATTTAATATGACTTATAATGTTCCAAAATGGATAAAACACAGCGTTCGGTGAACGCTGTGTTTCTGTTGCTAAAATTTCTTGTTAAACGGAATAATTTTGTTCCAAAAGGAGTTTGACGATGGCTAAAAATGAACTGACAAAAAAAGAATTTGATGTTTTGGTGGTGTTAGAAAAAAGTGATGTGGCGTTGAGCCAGCGGGATTTGGCGGATAAGACGGCTATGTCTTTGGGCAGCATTAACCGCACTGTCAAAGATTTGACTGAAAAAGGATTTATGGATGATGGGTTGATTACCGCTAAAGGTTTGCGGGCGCTTGAACCGTATCGGGTTAAGCGTGCGGTGTTCATTGCGGCAGGTTTTGGCAGCCGTTTGGTACCGATTACTTTTAATACGCCGAAACCTTTGGTAAGGGTTTATGGGCAACGGATTATTGACGGACTGTTGGATGCTTGTTTGGCGGCCGGGATTGAAGATATTGTAATTGTGCGTGGTTACTTGCGAGAGCAATTTGATCAGTTGCTCTATAAGTACCCGATGATTAAATTTTTGGAGAACCCGGCATATAATGAAGCCAATAATATTAGCAGTGTTGTTTGTGCAAAATATCTGTTGGGTAATGCGTATGTTTTTGAGGCAGATTTATTAATTAGTAATCCGGGGATTATTACGAAATATCAATATTCATCAAACTTTTTAGGGATTAAGAAAGGGCGTACGGACGACTGGTGTTTTGAGGTTAAGGATGGCATTATTCAGGAGCAGAAAGTTGGTGGGTTGAATTGTTATCAGGAAGTTGGCATTTCTTATTGGACGGAAGCGGACGGTAAAAAATTAAGCGAACATTTGCAGAAAGTATATGAGATGCCAGGGGGAAAAGAAAAATACTGGGACCAAGTGCCATTGGTGGTTTTCAAAAAAGAATATAGTGTCAGTATCAGGGAATGTAAGCAAGAAGATGTTGTTGAGATTGATACCTTCAGGGAATTGAAGGATATTGATAAATCATATGATATTTAAAGGAGGATTAAAAAATGAAAAAAAGTTATTTGGCTTTAGGTGTAATGGTTTTGTCTGCAATGGTTTTGTCGGGATGTGGTACAACTAAGCAGGCGGATAACAAAAAAATTGTTATCTGGACGAGTGGCGAGGATTTTAAAAATGATTACTATTTGAAATCTTTGAAAGAAAAATTTCCAAACTATGAGATTGTTTTAGAATATATGAATAGCAGTGCTATTGCGGCAAAGGTTGTTGCAGAAGGTGAGAATTGCACATGTGACATAATTTGTTCCGAAGAGTACGGCTATTTGGATGTGTGTGGGGACAAATTAGCGGTTCTGGATAAGTTTGATTTTAGTTCTTTTATGAAAGAAATTGTGCCTGCAAGCCGCAGGTACACCCCAGAAGTAAAGAATGGCGGATGTGTGATTTTAAACAGGGAAGTTTTGCGGAAAAAAGGGGCAAGAGTTCCAAACTCTTATGCCGAATTGCTGAAACCGGAATATAAAAATTTGTTATCTATGCCGAACCCAGCATCTTCCGGCACTGGCTATATGTTTTTGAAACAATTTGTGAATGAGTGGGGAGAAGACAAGGCCTTTGATTATTTCAAGAAATTTACCGGTAATGTTTTGCAATATACTTCTTCCGGTTCCGGCCCGGTGAAAGCATTGGTGCAGGGTGAAGTTGGCGTTGGGTTGGGCATGACTGCACAAGCGGTGCAGGAAATTAAAAAGGGGGCAAAACTTGACATTGTTTTCTTCAAAGAGGGGTCCCCTTTTAGTATGTACGGTAATGCGGTATTGGCACATAAAGCTAATCGTGAAAATGTTATGGAAGTGTTTAATTATTTGGCAACAGATTTAGTAAAAGGTGTAAATACAAATTTTTTCCCAGACCAAATTTATACCAATTACGCACCTGAATTAGACGGATTTCCCAAAAATATTCATTATGGGAACATGATGAATGATACCAGAGGGGAAAAAGAAAGATTATTGAAAAAATGGGTGTTTTAATGGACAAACTGAAGGTTACAGAATTAGTAAAAAATTATGACAAGTACCAGGCCTTGAAGGGTATTAGTTTTGATGTTAAGGATGGGGAATTTTTGTCTATTCTCGGTCCTTCCGGTTGTGGCAAAACAACCCTATTACGCATACTTATTGGCTTGCTTGTACCTGATGCAGGCACGATTTTTAAAGACGGTGAGGACATTACATTTGCAAGGCCGGACAGACGTGGGATGGGGATTGTTTTTCAAAATTATGCTTTATTTGAGAATATGAATGTTTTACAAAATGTTGAATATGCGTTGAAATTACATGCAGAAACGAAAGCATCTGCACATGATGCGGCAATGAAAATGGTGGAAGTTGTGGGGTTAAAGGAGTATTCTCAAAAGATGCCTAAGGATTTGAGCGGGGGTCAGCAGCAGCGGGTGGCTATTGCCCGCACCTTGGCTTTGAAACCGGATATTGTTTTGCTGGACGAACCTATGTCCGCACTGGATGTGGCAATGCGTTTAACTATGCGGACCGAATTGAAAAAACTGCAAAAAATGTTTGGAACTACTATGATTTATGTTACTCACGATCAAGAAGAAGCTTTTGCTTTGAGTGATAGAATAATGATTATGGATAAGGGGGTAATCAGTCAGATAGACACTCCCGACAATATATGCTCCAATCCAGCTAATGAATATGTGCAAAGTTTTGTTTTAGATAATTTGCAGGCAAAAATAGATTCGATTGTACGCTTTACAAGAAAATGGTAATTAGAATTTCCTTAAAAAACATCATAAAAGGGAGCATTGGAACATTTTTACTTTTGGCTGTTCTGATACCTTTGCTTTCAATGTTGTGCAACATTACGGCGGACGGATTTAATGAAATTATTCATTCCAACCAATTTGTTTCGGCGGTGATAAATTCATTAACATCAACATTTGCAGCGACGGGAATAACAATGTTTTTTGCTTTTTTTGCGGCATGGTGTACGGAACGCATCAGCATAAAAATGAAGGCGGTGTTTGCCGTTATATTTGTGTTGCCAATGTTGGTGCCATCTATTTCCCATGCATTTGGTCTTATTGCTTTGTTTGGCGCTAATGGTATGGTTACACAATTTTTAGGACTTAACGGCAGTATCTATGGCTTTTGGGGAATAGTTATTGGATCCTTGATGTATTCTTTTCCGGTGGCATATCTGATGTTCGCCGGTATTTTGCATTATGAAGATGCGTTACCTTACAGGGCGGCGTTGGTTTTGGGGATTGACAGGTGGCACAGTTTTTGGGGTATAACATTGCCCTATTTAAAAAAATCCATTGTTATGATTTTCTTTGCGATTTTTACCATGATTATCACTGATTATGGTGTGCCTTTGACTGTTGGAGGCAAGACAATTACATTGTCTGTGCTGATGTATAACAAAGCGGTGGGAATGATTGATTACAACAGCGGTTCGGTTATTGGAGCAGTATTGCTGGTGCCGGCGATTTTGGCATTTTTAGCAGACATGTTCAGCAAAGAAAACGGTCAGAATGCTTTTGTCACAGAAACAATTATTCCGGACACGCACGGTTGGATTAATTGGCTTGCACATATTTATTGCGTGGGGGTTGTGATTTGTGTTTTAGCCCCCATTGTATCGTTTTTGTTGATGGTGTTTGCCACCAAATATCCTATCAATATGGATTTTACTTTGTATCATTTGGATATGGCTGTGAGCAGGGGGGCATTGTCATATTTGGTCAATTCTTTAATTTATGCGTTGCTTGCAGCAAGTGCAGGAACCGTAGGGGCATTTGGTTGTGCTTATATGACCACAAGAATGCAGGGACGCTTTGGCAAATGTCTGCACTTGATGATTTTGACAAGTATGGCTATTCCGGGAATTGTTTTAGGCTTGGCTTATGTGATTTGTTTTAGCGGTTCCTGGCTGTATGGGACGGTGTTCATTATTGTTTTTGTGAACATGGTACATTTTTTTGCTTCGCCATATTTGATGATGTATAACACAATGCAGAAACTCAACCCTAATCTGGAAGCGGTTGGTTTAACTTTGGGTATTGGTAAATTGAGAATTATCAAAGATGTTATTGTTCCGAAAGTATGGGGAACTATGTTTGAAATGTTTTTGTATTTCTTTGTCAACAGTATGATGACTATTTCGGCAGTATCGTTCTTGGCCCCTCCGTCTCCAAAACCAGTGGCATTATTGATCAATCAATTTGAAGCGCAAATGTTGATGGAATCTGCTGCTTTTGTGTCGTTGCTGATTTTAGTAGTGAACTTATTGTTGAAAGGTATATTAAGTTATTTTAAAACACGAATTGCGGTATAGTTTGTTATAAAGAAAGAGGACTTTGGCGGTAGCCAAAGTCCTCTTTCATGTGTGATCACCTGTTGATATTCCGCTTTCGTTGTACAAATATTATACTTGCTTTTTTTTCTTTAATATGTATAATATGAGATATATTGGGTTAAAATATAACAAATTATTGCATTGCCATTGCTTTTGAAGGGTATGGGCGTGGCGGGAAGGGTATGGATGCTGGGTTTGAGGGCATTACAGCATTAGGGCTTAGGTATAAATGCAGTTCGGTTATGGCAATGGCCATAGTGAAAAAATTGTTTTAGGAGGTTGTGATGGAAAACAACAATGAGGAAATTGTTATAGACCTGCGGGAGGTTTTTTCAATTCTGAAAAAGAAGGTAAAAACAGTTTTGGCAATTACATTTGCATTTGTGGTTGTGGCGGGGGCTTATGCTTTTTTCTGGCCAAAGACCTATGAAAGTGTGACCACGGTCATTACCGCCCAGGACAATCAAAATTATTTTACGGCACGCAAGGCGGTGGAGCCGGTTATTGCAAAATATGGGGAAAGGAACGACAAGGGGGAACTGCCTAAATATAAGGATTTTGTTAAGACCATTAAACTTACACAGCCGAGAAACAGCAGGTTTCTGACAGTGACGGTGCAGGCCGAGGAGCCAAAATTGGCACAGGACATAAATAAAATGCTCCTGGCCCAGGCGCAACAACTTTTAATAAAAGTCAGGTGTGACAATGTGGACAAACGCATTGCACAAACAGAAAAGGATGTTGAGATGGTGCGGGAGCAAATTGCGGATGTGGAAACGGATATGAAGAAATTGGGCAATGCCGCTTCCGACACTTCCACCAAAAGCATGCTGGCGGCGAAGGTTGCCACTTATTATGACAAAGTTTTTGCCTATAATGAAAAGATTGCAGATTTGCGTTTGGAGCGGATTAACGTGACCAATGAATTAAATGTGGTTGACGAACCGTCCTTTGACGAAAAACCCGTCGCACCCAGAAAAGCACGTACTTTGGCTATTGCCCTGGTGCTGGGGCTTATCTTCGGAAGCATGTATGCAGTGATAAAGGAGAAGATGTGAAAAATATCCAACGCTGGCAAATAATTGCAATGTTGATGATGGTCTATGATTTAGGGGCCGTTATGTTGGCACAATTTGGCGCTTTGTGGTTGCGTTTTGATTTGCGTTATACCATGATTCCAAGGGTTTATTTGAACAATTTGGGAACGATGTTTGTTCCGACCGCTGTGCTTGTTGTGCTGGTGTTGTGGTTTTTCCGTTTGTATCAATCCATTTGGCGTTTTGCGTCCTTTGGAGAGTTGCTGCGTATTATTGCAGCAGTTACGGTTATTTCGTTCACACAGGGGGTGCTGATATTGGCAGGATTCTTCGGAAGGATGCCAGTATCTTTTTATGTAGTCAGCTGGGGGTTGGCAATTTGTTTTTTGACCTTTGTACGATTTGGTTACAGGGCAGTACTCCTGTTTAAGGCGGATACTCACAAGGGTGGACGGGTTAATGTTATGGTTATTGGCGCCGGTCAGGCAGGACAAATTTTAATACATGATTCCCGCCGTGCAAAATGGCAGCATGTTCGTATCCGTTGCATTATTGATGACGACAAAAATAAACAGGGAAGATTTATTGACGGGGTGCCTGTTGTAGGCAACCGGGATGATATTTTGGCAATGGTCAGCAAATATGAAATTGATGAAATTTATGTGGCGATTCCCACTGCCCCCACGAAAGTCAAACGGGATATTTTTAATATTTGCAAAGATACGGGATGTACTTTGCGTAATTTGCCGTCTATCTTGCAACTGGCCAATGGTGAGGTGGCAATTTCCTCGCTTAGGGATGTGGCAATTGAAGATTTGCTTGGGCGGGAACAAGTAAAAGTTGATATGGGAGAAATTTTTAATTCAATTTCCGGCAAGGTAGTTCTTGTTACGGGCGGCGGCGGTTCTATCGGTTCAGAACTTTGCCGACAGATTGCAGCACATAACCCTAAGCAATTGATCATTTTTGATATTTATGAAAACAGTGCATTTGAAGTTGAGCAAGAATTGCGCCGCAAATTGCCTAATTTGAATTTAGTAGTGTTGATTGGTTCTGTACGGGACAAGGGCAGATTAGAAAAAATTTTTGCACAGTATAAGCCGGAGATTGTTTATCATGCGGCGGCACATAAGCATGTACCGTTGATGGAATACAGCCCTTGTGAAGCAATCAAAAACAATGTGTTGGGAACTTATCAAACTGCTTTGGCGGCAGTGCATTATGGCACACAACGCTTTGTGCTTATCAGCACAGATAAGGCGGTTAACCCGACCAATGTAATGGGTGCATCCAAGCGTATTTGTGAACTAATAATCCAAACTTTGGCAAAAACAACACAAACAACGGAGTTTGTGGCTGTTCGTTTTGGTAATGTGCTTGGCTCCAATGGCTCTGTTGTGCCGTTCTTCAAAAAGCAAATTGCAGAAGGCGGGCCGGTGACGGTTACCCATCCGGACATTGTGCGTTATTTTATGACCATACCGGAGGCAGTTTCTTTGGTATTGCAGGCGGGGTGTTATGCGAAGGGTGGGGAAATCTTTGTGCTTGATATGGGTGAACCGGTGAAGATAGATACTCTTGCCCGGAATTTGATTAAATTGATGGGCTTGAAGCCGGATGAAGATATTAAGATTGTTTATACAGGACTGCGTCCCGGTGAAAAACTTTATGAAGAAAAACTGATGGCGGCAGAAGGATTGCAAAAGACCGCCAACGATTTAATTTATGTGGCTGAACCATTGCAAATTGATACGGATGTATTTTTGCAGAAATTGGATGAGATAATTAAAATTGCTTATACGGAAGACAATGATGAGGTTAAAGAGAAAGTGAAGGAAATAGTGCCGGAATATCGTGTGGGATAAGGATGGCAGAGTAGCGGTCTCCAAAACCGTTGGTTGAGGAAAGAAGGGAAGAGAAATGTTTCAGGGAAAAATAAAATCATTTGACAAAAAAATATGGTTGTCTTCTCCTACTATGCATGGGGAGGAAATCAAATATGTGACAGAGGCCTATGAAACTAATTGGATGTCAACGGTGGGTGCTAATATCAATGAAGTAGAAAAATTAGCTACAGAAAAAATTGGTTGCAAATATGCTGTGGCTTTGTCCTGCGGGACGGCGGCATTGCATTTGTGTATGCGATTGGCAGGGGTTAAACCCGGCGTTAAAGTTGCTTGCAGCGATATGACTTTTGATGCTACGGTCAACCCCGTCAGTTATGAAGGCGGAACACAAATTTTCATTGATACGGAACGGGATACATGGAATATGGGTCCTGTGGCGTTGGCAAAGGCGTTTGAACTTTATCCTGACATTAAAGTAGTTGTAGTGGCAAATCTTTATGGCACCCCTGGTAAAATGGATGAGATAAAAGCGATTTGCCAAAAGCATAATGCCATTCTTGTTGAAGATGCGGCGGAGTCGTTGGGAGCAACTTATAAAGGACAACAGACGGGGACTTTTGGTAAATATAATGCTATCAGTTTCAATGGTAATAAAATTATTACGGGTTCAAGCGGCGGCATGTTGCTGACGGATGATGAAGAAGCAATGTTGCGTGCAAGAAAGTGGTCAACCCAAGCGAGGGATGCGGCACCTTGGTACCAGCATGAGGAATTGGGATATAATTACCGTATGTCCAATGTTATTGCCGGAGTTGTGCGGGGACAGTGGCCGCATTTGGAAGAACATATTGCTCAAAAACGGGTGATTTATGAAAGATACAAAGAGGGATTTAAGGATTTGCCGGTTAGTATGAATCCTTATGATGAGAAAAATAGTGTGCCGAATTTTTGGCTTAGTTGCATGCTAATAGATGAAAAGGCAATGTGTAAGCAGGTGCGAAGTGAATCGGAAGCGTGCTATATTCCGGAACACGGAAAATCCTGTCCTACTGAAATTTTAGAAGTAATAGCTAAACTGAATGCAGAAGGCAGACCTATTTGGAAACCAATGCATATGCAACCGATTTACCGGATGAACCCGTTTGTAACACGGGCAGGGGATGGCCGTAACCGCAGTGATGCTTATGTGGGTAATATCGGTGATGCGACTGATGTAGGTGCGGATATTTTTGCAAGGGGGCTGTGCCTGCCGAGTGATAACAAAATGACGGTTAAAGAACAGGACAGGATTATTGAAGCGGTTAGAGCATGTTTTGAATAAAAAATCTATTGAAAATTAAGGGGAAAAATAATGGTTAAATAATCCATGAAATACAATATATTGTAATGATAACGTCAAATTTATTGATAAAAACTACTAATTGTATTGAAGGGATATTGAAAAATGGGCAAAAAGTATAAACGAAAGGAGAAATATGTATATGCAGGTTGAGATACAAAAGAGTATACTGAAATGGGTAGATAGACAAATTGACAGAATAAGTTTAAAAAAAGAACATTCAGAATTGTTAGAATTATGGTTGAATGACATAAAACAACCGACCTTGTCTCAAATTAAATCTCTAAGTAGGTCTACAAATATTCCTTTTGGTTATTTTTTCCTTCAGACACCTCCAGGAGAAAATGTTGATTTAATTAATTATAGAACAGTTAAGAGTGCTGATAATGGCGAGCCAAGCAGAAATCTTAAAGCAACAATTTATGCCATGGAACGAGTACAGGAATGGATGAAGAATGAAGTTATTTTGGAATATGGTAATGGTCCAGATTATGTGGCCAAACTCAAGGGTTATAAAGATGTAGAAACAATAGCTGGCTATATAAGAAATGCTATAGGTATTGCACTAACGTGGTTTGAAAAAACAGAAAACAAAGAGGATGCTTTTAGGTTGATTAGGAGAAAAATAAGTGAGAGTGGAACAATGGTTATGCAAAATGGTGTAGTAGGAACTAACACACGTCGTAACCTTAACTTACAAGAATTTAGAGCATTTGCTATGGTAGACAGATATGCACCTTTGATTTTTATAAATAATAAAGATAGTGTGGCAGGTAAAATTTTTTCTTTATTTCATGAATTTGCTCATATATGTTTGGGCAGTGACAGTCTTTACAATATGCGTAGTGATAATAATATTTCTGGGTTGGAAGTAATATGTAATGCCGTAGCGGGCGAATTGTGTGTGCCGAAAACAGTGTTTGTTAGATATTGGCAAAACAACAAAGAAAAAAATTTAGAAAAAAAAGTGACAAAAATTACCGGATTGTTTAGGTGCAGTGAATATGTTGTTGCCAGAAGAGCGTTGGATTGTAAATATATATCTCAAGAGATGTATCAAAAAATTATTGATTGTCAACAAACAAAGATGAGGAATGATAGTGGAGGAAATTATTATCCAACTGCTAAAAGTCGTATAGATAGTCGTTTTAAAATGTTGTTGGGGAATAGTGTTTTAAATGGGCGAACATCTTATGCACAAGCATATAGGTTAAGTAATACGAGTGCTAAAACATTTAGTAATGTAGTTTTTGGTGAAAGTGTTGCGAAATGAGTGAAAAGAATTATATTATTGATGCTAATGTTTTGATAGAAGCAAAAAACAGTTATTATGCATTTGATGTTGCACCCAAAATATGGTTGTTGTTGAAGGAAGCAATTATTTCTGGTAGGATAATATTGATTGATAAAGTGAAAAATGAGATTATGCAAGGCAATGATGAATTGGCAGAATGGTGCAGTGATTTGCCAAAAGAATGTATTCTACGTACTGAGAATCAGGGTATTATAAAAAATTATGGACAAGTATTAGAATATATACAACAGAGTGGTTATTATAAAGATTCTGCATTGGAATTGTGGGCACAGGAAAAGGTGGCGGATCCGTGGATTATTGCTGTAGCATTATCAACAAAATTTTCTGTAATAACGACTCATGAGAAAGGCAAAATAACATTAAGTACACAGAGTCCGTCAAAAGAAGCAAAAATACCAAATGTAGCACAACATTTTGGTATACCGGTATGTACATTGATAGATGTTTTTAGGGATTTGCACATTATTGTTGGGTAAATTATAGAAAATAATGTATCAAAAATATTTCAAACGAATTTTAGATTTTGTTTTGAGCGGTGTTGCTCTGATCGTGCTGTCGCCAGTATATCTTGTGCTGTATATTTTGGTGAGGATAAAACTTGGCAGTCCTGTGTTTTTCATGCAGGAACGTCCCGGTTTGCATGGCAAGATTTTCAAGATTTATAAGTTTCGCACCATGACTGATGAACGGGATGACAAGGGGGAATTCTTGCCTGACGAAGTTCGGCTTACTGCTTTTGGGAAAGCGTTACGCAGCACTTCCCTTGACGAACTGCCGGAAATTTGGAACATCTTTATAGGGGATATGAGTATTGTGGGGCCAAGACCATTGGTGGTTTGTTATTTGCCTTATTATAATGAATTTGAGAAGCATCGTCATGATGTTAAACCCGGTTTGACTGGACTTGCTCAAGTGAACGGAAGAAATTCTGTGCAGTGGGAAGACAAGTTTCGTTATGATGTTGAATATACAAAAAACATTACATTTCTTGGTGATGCAAATATTATTTTCCGAACCATATCAATAGTTTTGAAACGTGAAGGTATTGGCCAAGGGGCAGAAGCACCTGAATCATTTCATATAGTTCGTCAAAGGCAGTTACTGAAAGGACAGCAAAATGAGAAGTGAAATAGGCAGTTGGTTTTGGGATGTGCCTGTAATTGAAAAAGAAAATCAGTATTTTAATGGTGATATAGAGTGGTTTCAATGTGGTCGTCATGGATTGAGAGCGATTGCTGTTGAATTGCGTAATCGTGGTATTGCGAGCATAGCGTTACCTTCATGGTGCTGTGAAACTATGATAACCCCTTTTGCTAATAGTGGTATTGCGGTTAGTTTCTATCCTGTAACAGTTGATGTAGATGGTAATTTTCATCAGGATATGACACAAGTGAATGCACAGGCCTTGTTGGTTATGGATTATTTTGGTTTTCAAGCGGGTGATGCTCATGTGCCTAAAAACTATCATGGTGTAGTTATTCGTGACACTACTCACAGACCATTCACCGGCGGATATAATGATGCCCGGTATTATGTTGGTTCTTTGCGAAAATGGGCTGGTTTTTGGACAGGTGGATATGCATTAGGTATAAAGGGAGTGCAGTATCGGTTGATGCCATCTGACCCTATGTTTTCAGGAAGACGCTCAGCTGCAATGCAGTTGAAAGAAAACTATATTCTTGGATGTAAAGGCAATAAGGAAAATTTTTTAGAGTTATTTTCCTCCGCAGAGGATGAATTGGAAAAATGTCAAATAAACGCTGCACATAAGCGTGATATAGATTGTGCCAAACATTTGGATGTGGATTTAATCCGTGGCAAAAGACGAGAAAACGCTCAGATTTTGATAGATGGGTTAAAAGATATTTGTATCTTCAAACAGATAGAGGGTATTGATTGTCCTTTGTTCGTGCCTGTTATTGTCCCTGATGGCAAACGGGATAACTTAAAACAGTACTTGACAGCAAATGATATATATTGCCCTGTACACTGGTCAATTAGCAGTTTTCATAATTTGACTGATGAAGAGAGGTTTGTTTATGATAACGAATTAAGTTTGGTATGTGACCAGCGTTATAATGTGAATGATATGCAAAGAATTATTAATGTTGTGAAAGAGTTTTTGGGATAGATGTTAAAGGTATTGGGATTAGAACAAAACATTGAATGGGATGAAATTGTTAGGAATTTTAAGGACTACGATACTTATTGGCTAAGCGGTTATGTTAAGGCCTTTAAAATTCATGGTGATGGTGCTCCATTGTTATTTTACTATGAAGACGACAATGTTCGTGGCATTAATGTGGTTATGAAACGGGATATTGCTGATGACGAGCATTTCAAGGGCAAACTTGAAAAAAATGAATGGTTCGATATTGTTACTCCTTATGGTTATGGTGGCTGGCTTATTGAGGGGCGTGATATTGCAAAACTTTTTGATGAATACGAAAAATGGTGTAGAGAGTATAATATAGTTTCTGAATTTGTTAGATTTCACCCTGTGGTTTGCAACCATGAGCAATGCAAAACTGCTTATGATGTGGTTCAACTTGGTGAAGTTGTTACTATGGATTTGAGTTCACCGGAAGTTATTTGGACTAATCTTACCAGTAAAAACCGTAATCATATCAAAAATGCGGGAAAAAAAGGGGTAACAATTAGTTTTGGTTCGACAGATGAATTATATCAACAGTTTAGAGATATTTACAATCAAACCATGGACAAGGATAATGCTGTTTCGTACTATTATTTTGGGGAAGAATTTTATCATAGTGTGCTGAACGACCTTGGTAGTGGTCAAACAATATTTTATGCTCAGTTTGAGGATAGAATTGTTGCAGCTTCCATCATTATTATGAATAATGGTTATCTAAATTATCATTTGTCTGGAGCAATTCCAGCGTATTCCAACTTGGCACCGATTAATTTGTTGTTGTATAATGTCGCATTATGGGGTTGTGAGCATGGTTATAGTACTTTGTATCTTGGAGGTGGTGTTGGTGCTGCAGAGGATAATTTGCTTAAGTTTAAGAAGGCGTTTTATCGTGGTGAAAATAAGCACTTTTACATCGGCAGGAAGGTTTTTTGCCAAGAGAAATATGAAAAATTAGTTGCCATGCGAAGCGATTTGCAGGAAACAAATTTCTTTCCGAAGTACAGGGGATAGGAGAATAGTTGAAAATGCAAAGAATAATTAAGTTTGACGATCCATTGTATTCTCGTATGTATTGGGTGGATATGCGTGATGTTCCAAAAGATTTGCAGTGGAAGGTTTTGGAATATCACAATCAAAAATTTGTGCTTGATAAGATAGTTGGGGGTGCTTTTACGGAGGAACAGCATCGTAATTTTCTTGAGCATTTGGACGAGATTATTGAAAAGAAACATAGGTATCAGTATATCGTATATTTTGATGATAGACCAGTTGAAAAGTATAGCTTTACGATTGATGGAGATATTGTAAAAGATACAGGGAATTTTCTCTTTTTTGAAAAAGATTTACGAAGCGGTATTGGCTTTTTAGGTACATGTTTCTTCTATAGATACGTATTTGAGGTATTGAATGCAAAGAAAATGTCTTATAGTGCGTATTTGTCAAATCGAAAGCAAGTAAGTTTTTTAAAAAAGTTAGGTTCAAAAATTGTAGACATTACTGAAGATAAAGTATTTTTTGAATATGACAAAGAAACACATTTTTCGAGGAAAGCATCTTTTGAAGAATTATTGCAATGTTTTTGATAAAAGGAGGTTATTATGGAACAATTTTTAGAAAAAATGCAGGATGTGCTTGATTGCGAGCAAGAATTGAAGATGGATACTGTTTTGGACAGTATTGATGAATGGGATTCACTGGCTTTTGTTTCTTTTATTGCTATGGCAAAAGC
>JAZLLX010000136.1:0-1016 GCA_045598345.1 Acidaminococcaceae bacterium
TGGGTATCTTTAATTATTCATTAAAAAGTCCGGCAAGTTGATTTGGGTATGCTCAACTTTAGGTACGCCGATGTGGCGGGTTTTGACGAAATCCCCATGACAGTCACTGCCGGCAGAAATATACAAACCGTGTTTGTGGCAATGCTCCAGCAGAATTTCCGTGCCTTCCGCACTGTGCCCACTGTGATAACATTCAAAGCCATCTAATTTTTCATCAGCCAAAATATTTAAATTGTTATGTACTCCCGGCCCATGAAAACCGCTGGCGGCGTGGGCGCAAATGGCAATGCCGCCTGCTTCGTGAATAACACTCACCACATTGCTGACACTGGTAAAAATTGGGTATTCCCAGGGAACGGTCTTGCGGAAAATTCTGCTGAAAAAATCGTCCACATCCCGACAAAGTCCCAAGTCAATGAGATAGTTCAAAGCGGGAAACCCGCCTCTTCTGCGGTTATAAACATATCTTTCAAATTCTTTTAAACTCACAGGCCATCCTGCATCCTCTAACAGTTTGATGCCGTACTCGTCTTGTTTTAAGAAAATCAGTTCGTTATAGTGAATCAAATCCCACAGGCGTTTGTTGGTTAAATCAATGCCATAGCCCAAAATGTGAAACTGGGCTTCGCCTTTTGTGGCACAGATTTCCACACCGGGTATGAATTTCAATCCCGCCTCTTTAGCCACTTTTTGCGTAGGCGCTACATTATCAATATTGTCGTGATCGGTAACTGCCACCATGCCCACATTGGCTTTCAGGGCGGCGGCAACCACTTCTTCCGGCCCCCAAGTCCCGTCCGATGCGAAGGTATGCAAATGTAAATCAACTAACATAGCGGCTCCTTTTTTTAATGAGTAATTAGTAATGAGTAATGAGTAATTATGGTAGGATGTTCCGGAAAATTAAATTAGAAATGTGAATTGTGAAATGTGAAATGAAGGTAGGTTGTTCCGATGATTATAATTTGGGTTTCGGGTGTGTGGGGTTATGCGAACTCTTGTCCGCCCATAAAGGG
>JAZLLX010000137.1:0-9142 GCA_045598345.1 Acidaminococcaceae bacterium
CCCAACTCTCACTATGAGATTGAGCGTATAAAAAAATAAAATAGCAGGAAATGCTATTTTGTTTGTGATGGAAAGTATAAAAATATTTTTCTTCATTATATATAATAGACATGAGTTTTGATTTTACAACCAAAAAGGGAAAGAAAATTTATAATTGCAGAATTAAATATATTTTTTGTTTTATTTGGTGTGGGTTTTGTGGTATAATATTCATAAATATTCTTGCCTCCCAGTCAGGGGAGGTGACGGCGATGCCGCCGGATGGGTAGTTTGCGGTAGCAAGCGGGGGATTTGATAAAATTCCAAAAAAATGAAAAAAGTTTATTCTTGTACCAATTTTGACCATATTATTGTAGTAGAATATAAGTAGATTAACAATAGAGTGAGCAAAAAGATTAATAAAAAGTTATTGCAAAAATAATGTAAGGGTGATATACTAATAATAGTTCTTGTACCATACCAAGAGCTAACAGGTTATTACAATAAGGTCATTGGACCGAAAAGCTCTATCGCCCTACATTTGTGGGGCGATATCTTTTTATGCGGACACAAAATGAATTTGCAAAGGAGGCATATTATGGCTTATGGAATTGGATTGGACATTGGTATTGCTTCAGTAGGATGGGCAGTTGTTGATTTGGATTTTGACGAAAACCCTATGGGAATTATCCGTATGGGCAGTCGTATTTTTGATGCTGCAGAAAATCCCCAAGATGGGGCATCTCTGGCTTTGCCACGCAGGGAAGCCCGTTCTGCCCGCCGCCGTTTACGCCGTCATCGTCATCGTTTGGAACGGATTAAAAATTTGCTTGTTCAAGAAAAAATAATCAGTGAAAGTGGATTAGATAATTTATTTAGCGGTAAGTTAAAGGATATTTATCAATTACGCACAGAAGCACTTGATACCCTGCTGACTGATGAAGAAATGGTCAGGGTACTTATTCATATTGCCCAAAGGCGAGGATTTAGGTCTAATAAGAAAAAACCGAAACAGGAAGAAATTAAAAATTTGCAAAAACTTGAGGATAAAGATAAAGAAAAAGGTAAATTACTTGTTGCTTTGTGGCAAAATCAGGACAGAATGGCGAAACACGGTTATCGTACTGTGGGGGAAATGTTTTATAAAGATGCCTTGTTTGCAGAACATAAACGGAATAAGGGCGGTGAATATTTGGCGACAGTAGGCAGGGCAGATATTGAGGAAGAAGTTAAAAAAATTTTTGCGGCACAGTATGCTTTGGGTAATAAAAAGTTTGACGAAAACTTAATGAATAGATATTTTGAAATTGTATTAAGCCAACGGAGTTTTGAAGAGGGACCGGGTGGCAACAGTCCCTATGGTGGCAATCAGATTGAAAAAATGGTAGGGAAATGTACTTTTGAAGAAGGTGAGCCAAGGGCGGCGAAAGCGTGCTATTCCTTTGAATATTTTGATATGTTGCAGAAAGTTAATCACATGCGTTTGTCGGGGGACGGGCAGGACTTGGATTTGGACGATGAGCAAAGGGGCAAAATATTTACTTTGGCAATGACCAAGGAAAATTTAACTTATGCCTCTATCCGTAAGGAATTGGGATTAACCGATAAACTGCTTTTTAATAATTTAAATTATCCTTTTAATGAAAGTACAGAGGATTTTGAAAAGAAACAGAAACTGAAATTTATGACTTTTTATCACAAAGTACGCAAGGCATTGGATAAGGGAGTGGCAAAAGGCAGGATTGAAGCATATACCCCGGAGCAATTGGATGAAATTGGCAGAATTATTACTATTTATAAATCCGGTGAAGAAGAACGATATAAAGATGCTGAAGCCAAAACTGCAAAAACTTATAAATCAGTTAACAAACGCAAAGAAGCATTGATTACAGCAGGTATTCCGGCATTGGATGTGGAGTGTTTGTTGGATTTAAGCGGAGCGAAATTTGGTCATCTGTCTTTGAAAGCATTACGGAATATCATTCCCTTTATGGAAAAAGGAAGTATTTATAAGGAAGCATGTACAGAGGCAGGGTATAATTTCCGTGGACATAATCAAGGTGAAAAACAAATGTACCTGCCGGCACAGACAGAAAATATGGAAGCAATCACCAGTCCTGTGGCAAGGCGTGCCATTTCCCAAACTATAAAAGTTATCAATGCCATTATCCGTGAACAGGGGGAAAGTCCTGTCTATATTAATGTGGAACTGGCAAGGGAAATGTCCAGAGATTTTGCAGAACGGAAAAAGATTGAAAAATTCTATGAAACCAATAGGGATAATAATGAAAAACTTATGGAAGAACTGAAAACAACCTTTGGTATCAGTGAACCCACAGGACAAGATTTAATAAAGTTAAAGTTATTCAGGGAACAGGACGGCATAAGCCCCTATTTACAACAAAAAATAGAATTGGAAAAACTTTTTGAAGTCGGCTATGTGGATGTTGACCATATTGTTCCTTATTCCATTTCCTTTGACGATAGTTTTAATAATAAGGTCTTGGTTCTTTCAACGGAAAACAGGGAAAAAGGGAATTGCCTGCCTTTGCAATATTTGCAACAGCGGTACGGGCAGAGTGCGGCAGATGCTTTTACAGTATGGGTAAATAACAATGTTCAAAATTATCGCAAGAAAGTAAAACTGCTTAAGAAAAATATTACAGAACAGGACAAGAAAGAATTTAAAGAACGGAATTTGACTGATACAAAAACCATTTCCAGATTTATGTATAACTATATCAATGATTATCTTGCTTTTGCCCCCAGTGAGGAACGAAAGAAAAAAGTTACAGCGATTAATGGTGCGGTAACTGCTTATTTGAGGAAACGCTGGGGAATTGAAAAAATAAGAGCAAATGGGGACAAACATCATGCCAAGGATGCGGTTGTTATTGCTTGTGCTACGGATGGATTAATTCAAAGAGTTTCAAGATACAGCGATATTTTGGAAACCAAAGACAACTTGACCAAACTGGACAAAAGATTTCCTTTGCCCTATGAAGATTTTCGTGCGGAATTGGAAGCAAGGACTTCAGACAATCCCCAGAGAGCATTGGAAGTTATGCAACTTGATTATTATTTGGACAAGGACTTGGGGCAGTATCAACCTATCTTTGTTTCCCGTATGCCGAAACATAAGGTAACAGGTCAGGCACATAAGGACACCATACGGGGTGTAAAAATGTTGGATAAGGGATGTACTGTTGCCAAAACACCTTTGACTTCTCTTAAACTTGATAAAGAAGGGGAAATAGATGGTTATTACAATCCCGGCAGTGATTCATTGCTTTATAATGCCCTTAAGCAACAATTACAGAAATTTGACGGCAAAGCGGACAAGGCATTTGCAGAACCATTTTATAAGCCGAAGTCAGACGGAACACCGGGGCATCGGGTTGATAAAGTAAAAATTTATAAAAAATCAACGCTGAATGTGCCTGTTCATAAAGGTAATGGGGTGGCGGATAATGGCGGAATGGTGAGAGTAGATGTATTCTTTGTTAAAGGCGAAGGTTATTATCTTGTGCCAATTTATGTGGCAGATACAAAGAAAGCAGAATTGCCCAATAAAGCAATAGTCGCCTATAAACAATATGAAGAATGGAAAGAAATGAAAGATGAGGATTTTGTGTTTTCATTATATCCCAATGACTTGTTTGGTTTTGAACATAAAAAGGGTGTGGAACTTGTTAAATCAAACAAGGAAAGTACGATGGATGAGAAAATTATGATGAAACAAGGATTATTGTATTATATCAAGACAGGTATTTCTACGGGAAGTATAACAGCGTTAAACAATGATCATACTTATGAAATACCAAGTTTGGGTGTTAAGACATTAGTTAAATTAGAAAAATATCAGGTGGATGTTTTAGGGAATATCAGCAAAGTCGGCAAGGAAACTCGGCAGAAATTCAGATAAGTTATGGCATACCGTAATCTGTTAATTGAAAACGCAACGGAGATAAGTGCCAAAAATGGGCAGTTGATTGTGGTACGGGATGACAGGTATGCCATGCCTATTGAGGACATTAATTCCATTTTGTTGGAAAATCGTTTTACCAAGATTACTACTCATGCCTTAAGCGAATTGGCAAAAGGGAATGTTACGATTTATGTATGCGATGAAAAACATTTGCCCTGTGCAATTATGACACCGTTTATGCAGAATGTCCGTTCCACAATGGTGGCAAAATTGCAGAACGAAATGACTGTTCCTGCCAAAAAACGCCTTTGGAAACAAGTTGCCAAAGGCAAAATAACAAATCAATCTTTGTGTTTGAGTTTATTGGGATATGTAAGCGATTCCCATTATTTGCGAAATTTGGCAAATGATGTGAACAGCGGTGATACTTTGAATGTGGAGGCAACAGCGGCGAATTATTATTTTAAGGTATTGTTCGGAAAAAGTTTCACTCGTAAGGACGATAATATCTTTAACGCCGCTTTGAATTATGGTTATGCCATCATGCGTGGCAATATGGCAAAACTTGTGGCGGTTTATGGCTTAATCCCTTTGTTGGGTATTCATCACAACAGTACCGTGAACAGTTTTAATTTGGTGGATGATTTAATGGAACCGCTCAGGCCTGTTGTAGATTTGTTTGTGGCAAAGAATGTGCAAGACGATATGGTTATGAATACTGAACTAAAAAGTGCCCTTTATAATTTGCTCAATGTTGATATGGAAATGGGGAACTTGCATTATACGGTTGCTTATGCTGAAGAAAGGATGGTGCAAAGTTTTTTAAGGTGTATTGAGGGGAAGAGCAAAGAACTGCTAATCCCTGTATTAATGGAATTGCGTCAGCACAGTTATGAATAGATTTATGAGGATGTTGGTAATGTTTGATCTCCCTGTTATGACCAAGCAGGAACGGAGGGTGGCAACGCAGTTTCGTAACTTTTTGTTAAAAGACGGATATTATATGGTGCAATATTCTGTTTATGCTCGTGTGTGTAATGGTAGTGATGCAGTGGAAAAACACCGGCAAAGGTTGAAACAGAATTTGCCGGACAATGGTTCAATAAGATTATTGGTTATAACGGAAAAGCAGTATGAATCAGTGGAAATATTGGTTGGGAAATTAAAAGAACAGGACAAGCCGTTTATTTGTGAACAACTGACTATTTTTTAAGCAATAAAAAGCCCCGTGTGTAAGAACACACGGGGCTTTTCAGGTTCTCCATTATACCATACCAAGAACCAACAGGGGACTACAACCGTGGCCATAATGACATATTACGGTGTGGAATTATACCATACCAAGAACCAACAGGGGACTACAACGAATATTGTCATTCTTTCCGCGTTCAAAGGATTATACCATACCAAGAACCAACAGGGGACTACAACACTGGCAGTAACATTGCTGTCACATGTTACATTATACCATACCAAGAACCAACAGGGGACTACAACATTTTTAATATTTGCAAATTTTTGTATATAATTATACCATACCAAGAACCAACAGGGGACTACAACAGGAGGTAGAAAATGGATAAAAATCTTTATTATACCATACCAAGAACCAACAGGGGACTACAACGCGGTGCTTCAAATGCTTTGTCTGCTATTGATTATACCATACCAAGAACCAACAGGGGACTACAACTGTTTTGCATAATATAAACCCCCTTTTTAAATTATACCATACCAAGAACCAACAGGGGACTACAACATTTTTTCAAGTTTATAGATTTTTCTTCTGATTATACCATACCAAGAACCAACAGGGGACTACAACTGGCATCCTTTGCCGCCTTTGCCTTCGGCTATTATACCATACCAAGAACCAACAGGGGACTACAACGTAGTACTTTTAGTACTTGTTTGTTTTGTGCATTATACCATACCAAGAACCAACAGGGGACTACAACGGGGCGTGGGTGCTAAAACAAAAGCAACCAATTATACCATACCAAGAACCAACAGGGGACTACAACATAATAAACTTTATCATAAAGAGTTTCAAGAATTATACCATACCAAGAACCAACAGGGGACTACAACCCAATTTTATCTCATATTGGTATGCAAAGTATTATACCATACCAAGAACCAACAGGGAATTACAACATAGACAGTTGGCGGATTTTCATTCTGAAAATTATACCATACCAAGAACCAACAGGGAATTACAACGTTGAATATGATAAAGAGAAACGGGAATTTATTATACCATACCAAGAACCAACAGGGAATTACAAACCTTTTGAAAACAAAATGGATTCAATGACTATTATACCATACCAAGAACCAACAGGGAATTACAACTGAAATTGACGGATGATGTTTTTGTAAAACATTATACCATACCAAGATCCAACAGGGAATTACAACTGGGGTTTGGGTGCGTGTGCTTGCATTCCGATTATACCATACCAAGAACCAACAGGGAATTACAACAAAGGACGGGACGGACGGGCATCTGCTGGAATTATACCATACCAAGAACCAACAGGGAATTACAACTGGTAGCACCCCTTGCCATTGATACTTCTAATTATACCATACCAAGAACCAACAGGGAATTACAACAAGTGTGGTAAATGTAATTGCCATTTATGCATTATACCATACCAAGAACCAACAGGGAATTACAACTATTTGTTCCTTGTTGTCTTTCTCTCAATTATTATACCATACCAAGAACCAACAGGGAATTACAACAAAAAGGGCATACGCTCCCAGTTCAATTTTATTATACCATACCAAGAACCAACAGGGAATTACAACTCATCTGTGTTTAAGTATTATTTCCCACGCATTATACCATACCAAGAACCAACAGGGAATTACAACTTTATTGCCAATACATACCCCCTTATACCCATTATACCATACCAAGAACCAACAGGGAATTACAACAAAGGGATATGCCGTGTCCATGACTTTTTGATTATACCATACCAAGAACCAACAGGGAATTACAACGGCAGTTTGAATATGCTGACGGCTACAATGATTATACCATACCAAGAACCAACAGGGAATTACAACAATAAGCAGATGTAACCAACAGGCAGACCGATTATACCATACCAAGAACCAACAGGGAATTACAACCTGCGGAATGTTTTATGCGTTTACCCGCTGATTATACCATACCAAGAACCAACAGGGGAAGTATTTTTTCGGGGAAATTCCGTAATTTCCGCGTGGAAATTACGGAATTTCCATGTGTGTAAAAAATCAAAATAGGGTTTGGCGCCCCCCTATATATACAAGACGAAAAAAATCTTCAAATTGTAGGTATTGGTGAAAAAATATTTTTGTAACAAGTTTTCCCACAACCTTTTATTCCCTTTTCCCGGGGGAGGGTTGGTTTCGCTTTATGTTAACAAGTTTTCTGCGTAATCCGCACCCCCAGTCGCCCACCGAATAAACTTATCGGCGACAGCCCCCGCAAGGGCGGGGGCTATTTATGTTCCTGTAATTTGTTATATAATCACAGGAACATTTTACATTTAATTTCTAACTTCTAACTTACAACTTCTAACTAAAAAGTACCTGCCTAATTGCTCACCCTACCACCGTCATCCTGTGTTCCTTTAGACGGTCCCCCGCCACTTTAGAGGCGGACGAGGGGTCGTATATTGCGGAGTTTTTGTTTTATAGTTTCTGCTTGACATATACACGCAATGCGTGTATAATTTGCTTATGATTAAATCTTTTGACGATAAGGAAACTGAAAAAATTTATTATCAGACCTATTCTAAAAAATTACCCAAGTCAGTCCAGCGGATTGCCCTCCGCAAAATGCTTATGATGGATGCGGCAGGGGGTGTGGACGATTTACGCATACCACCGGCTAATCATTTGGAATTGTTGCAGGGTGGGTTAAAAGGGTTTTACAGTATTCGTGTAAATGCCCAATACCGTATTATATTTAAGGTACGGAATAATGATATTTATAATGTAAGGATTGTTGATTATCATTAATGGAGGTGATCAAAATGGCGAAGATACAGACACCAAAAATCAGTGAAATTTTGTTGGAAGAGTTTATGCGGCCTTTGGGGCTTTCGGCTTACAAACTTGCCCAGGGGATTCATGTTCCCACATCCCGTATTCAGGATATTTTGCATGACAGGCGGAAGATTACGCCGGACACTTCTTTGCGGCTGGCAAAGTTTTTCGGCTTGTCCGATAGTTATTTTCTGAATTTGCAAAATGATATTGATGTGCGAAATATGAAGGCAGAACTTGCAGACGAGATTGAGTCCATCACAGAGTTTCAGGTTGCGTTGTAACTATGTAAAAGCCCCGCCGCTGGCGGGGCTTTTTGTAGTTATGAGTTATAAGTTTAAAGTTAAAAATTAAGGTAAAGAGTTCCTGTGATTATATAATTAGGTTTTAGGTGTGCGGGGTTTTGTGAACCCTCGTCCGCCCATAAAGGGGCGGGGGTATCCAAAAAGCAGAATTGCTTTTTGGGTGGTGGGGTGAGCAATTAGGTTGTCACTAATGAAAAAGACAAGAACTTAAAACTTGAGGTTTATGAATGCTTCGCATAATGCAAAAACTCCCACCGCAAGCGGTCCCCCCTCTTTAAGAAAGAGGGAAAAAAGTTGGCATTATGCGGACAAAGTTTTCTGCGTAATCCGCACCCCCAGTCGCAACCACGTTCCTAAAAGCGCCAGCCCCCGCAAGGGCGGGGGCTGTATAATCACAGGAACATTTTACCATTAATTTTTAACTTCTAACTTACAATTTCTAACTAAAGAGTATCAACCTAATTGCTCACCCCACCACCGCCAACACGCTCCCGTAGGCGGTCCCCCGCCCCTTTAAGGGCGGACGAGGGTTCGCATCAAGCGGACTTTTTTATTCTAATCACAGGAACATCTTACCATAACTTTAAGTTTTAAGTTTTTAACTTTTATCTTGTCAAAGTTTTACAGTAAATATTTCCTTATCAATATACACTTCTTTACGGCCTCGGCATTCGGCATAGACCGCTACATCAAATTCGGGACATTCTTTCATATGGGTTTGGACATGGGTGTCCGTTGGGCAGTTACGTGCTATGGCGGTGAAGCGTAAGACAAGTTCCCCGCCTTTGTTGGAAGGCACTAACATGGCTTCAAAATAGTCATCATTGCGTAAACGCTGTGAGTCATTCACCCGGGCGGAAATGTGCAGTTTGTCATACTG
>JAZLLX010000138.1:0-1771 GCA_045598345.1 Acidaminococcaceae bacterium
GGCACTCTCCGCTGCCAGGCTACGCCCATCGGAACCGTCTCTAGGCGCGTGGCAGGGGACCGGAGCAAAAAAGTCTAACATTCCGCATTTTTTTCCTGTGCATCCCGCGTGCGGGTGTGTTATAAGTACATGAAGACCGCGCATGAAGCACATCGCCACAGCACCGCTTGCTTACCGCTCCCGCCGGAGGAGGAGGCGGAGCCTTGCCGCCTATGGATTCCCGTATCCTCCCACCGCCTGTCAAGGCAAACATTTCCATGTCATATGTGTAAAAAATTGATAAAAATCGTAAAATATGTTACCGAATACATTGTACTTCCTTTTCCTGATATTCAACCGGATTATTTGTTAAAAGTTGAGCTATGGAAAACTCATCATGGATATCATCCTATAATATATATAAAAGATAAATTCCGACTTTTAGAATCTTCATTATGCGGATATAGAAAACATATAAAAAATTATAACATATGGGTAGAAGACCAATGGGGGATTTTTCCTGAAAACTGCTCAGTAAAGATAGAGAACGAAAATGAGGCAATGGATATAATCTTTGAAATTATTAAGTGCAACATATTAAAAGTCAACATAAAGCAAAACATATTAAATTCGCTGTATTTTCATAATGAGAATCTATAAAATACACTGCACAAAAATAACAACCACGAGAGGCGGCAAACAAACAACAATTAAAGAATATATTAATATTGATGGCGCCGATTCCATTATTGTTTCTTCGCAAAAGAAATTCGTTAACCTACTCCATGAGGAAGATAATCTTCATTACAGTTGTCTGCTTGAAAATATAAGAAAAATAAGAATAGTTGCTCATACTCGTTAATGTGAGGAGATTCTCCCGGAAGGATGGAGCCCGCGCAGTTTTTACACGCTCAACGAAGCGGCCATGACTCGCTTGTGCGACACCCTGGACGCTTGCACCCCGGAGAACGCAGAGCAGAGCGCGACTACTGTTCGCGAAAGTATTGACACCATCGTCAAGGTCCTAAAGGCAGCCCAATCCGGCACCTTCAACATGGATGATCTCCAGAAGGCCGTTGTCGCAAACGAAGCGGAGGTGGGCAAGCTGGAAATCCGCATGGATAAGAGCGTTGCGGCTTTCATGGAACGCGCCGGCAAGGATACGACCGGGCGCATGAAGACGGTCATTTCTCCCGAAGAGCTCGACAAGGCTTTCATTATGGATTAGTAAAAGCAGATGCTCATCGGCCTGATGCCAGTCTCCGTGCACACGGGGCGGGTATTAGGCGCGCCTTGACTGATTTTCTCCCCTTTTGGCTGATTATCAGTCAAAAGGGGAGACTTATTTGTTATTTAGGAATCGCCTCCTTTTCTCAAAACGTACCCCGCTACCTGATTTTCCACCACCTCCAGCCTGGCAACGTTTGGGTGGAAAAACAGCCCCTCCCTTTCCTTTGGAGCATGGCAAAAACAGGCGGGCGGAGAAAAGTGAAGCGAAAGGGATTTGAACTCGGGTGGAAAGATGAGGGTTGAAAAGGGGCAATTTTTCACGGATTTGGCAAGGATTCGCGGTTTCCAGCCGGATTGGCCCTAATGGTTGACGCATGCCAAAACTCCCGAAATTTTCCTCCGTTCTTACGCATTGGAATTGCACATCTTACAAACACACTGCGATTTTTTTGAAAAAAAATTGCCAAATTCCGCATTTGGTGGCTTAATAGAGTATAAAGAAGCGCATGACCTGCATCGCCACAGCTCCTGTTTCACGCCGCCGCACCGCCGCGCCGCCTCG
>JAZLLX010000139.1:0-1832 GCA_045598345.1 Acidaminococcaceae bacterium
GCCCCAAAAACTCTGCATACAAAGTTTTTATCTCCGGATTTTCGTGTGATTTTCTGATTACACATGCTTCATCAATTGCAAATAATGCTTTCTGCCTTTGCATCCGTTTCATAAAATCAACCGATACGGGCTGCCCGCCACCGCCAATACAGCCGCCGGGACAAGCCATAATTTCAATAAAATGGTAATCTGCCGTGCCTGCCGCCACCCGTTTGCACATTTCCTGAGCGGCTTTCAAAGTGTTAACCACTGCCACTTTCACTTGCAATTCCCCTACTGGAATTACCGCTTCACGGGTTTCCGCCATTCCCCGCACTTCTTTATAGTCAACTTTGTCAAAACTTTTGCCGGTCAGCACTTCCGCCACAGTTCTTAATGCCGCTTCCATTACTCCCCCCGTGGTTCCAAAAATAACAGCCGCACCAGTTCCTGTTCCCAACGGGGAATCAAATTCACCATCAGGCAAATTGGTAAAGTCAATATTTAAAGAACGCATCATCCTGCCCAATTCACGGGTTGTGATAACAATATCAATATCCGTAAACCCGCTGTCAGATAATTCCGGCCTTGCCGCTTCATATTTTTTGGCGGTACAGGGCATAACCGAAACAGTTACAATTTTAGCTGGGGCAATGTTTTTCGTTTCGGCAAAATAAGTTTTGGCAATCGCCCCAAACATCCCTTGGGGTGATTTTGCCGTGGACAAATGGGGTATCAACCCAGGATATTTTAATTCCAATGTGTTAACCCACCCGGGACTGCACGAAGTAATCATAGGTAATACACCTTTATTATTTAACCTATTTATGAATTCATATCCTTCTACCATTATAGTAAGGTCGGCAGCAAAATTAATATCAAAAATATAGTCAAATCCCATCTTTCGCAAAGCCGAAACCATTTTGCCCGTAACAATACTGCCCGGCGCCATACCAAATTCCTCGCCCAACGCCACCCGGACAGAGGGTGCCATTTGCACCAAAACAATTTTATCCGGGTCATTGATCGCCGCCCAAACCTTATCCGTATCATCACGCTCCACAATGGCTCCCCTAGGCCAAACAGTGGCACACTGACCACACAAACTGCAATCCGCTTCACTTAAATTACAATCAAAAGCAGGGGCTACCAAAGTGTTAAACCCGCGTTTTTGAAAACCATAAACATTCATTCCCTGAATATCACGGCACATTCTTACACAACGTCCGCACAAAATACATTTTTCGGGATCACGCACCAGCGAAGGAGTGCTTTCATCTTTGGCATGCTCCCGCCTTTCACCTTCCTCAAAACGCACTTTACGGACGCCCAATTCCTGTGCTATCTTTTGCAATTCGCATTTGCCTGATTTTTGACATGTCAAACAATCTTTGGGGTGATTAGCAAGCAACAACTCCACAATAGTTCTGCGTGCTTTACGCACCCTTTCGGAATTAGTTTTTATCTCCAAACCTTCCGCCACAGGATAAACACAGGCGGCTACCAAAGTTTTGGCAGTATTTGCTTCCACCACACACAAACGACATGCCCCTTCCGGTTTAAGTTCCGGATGATAACACAAAGTCGGGATGTAAATGCCTTTCATTTTGCATGCCTGCAAAACACTCATACCAGCCGGTACCTGAAACTTTTTACCATTAACAGTAATATTTACCATTGCCATTTGTATCCTCCTTACTCCCGCACAATTGCCTTAAACGGGCAATTTGCCATACAAGCCTCGCATTTAATACATTTTTCCTGATTAATAACGTGAGGTTGTTTAACTGTTCCTTCAATAGCATTGACAGGACAATTTCTTGCACATTTTGTACAACCTTTACACAATTCAG
>JAZLLX010000140.1:0-22032 GCA_045598345.1 Acidaminococcaceae bacterium
TTCTAACTTACAACTTCTAACTAAAAAGTACCTGCCTAATTGCTCACCCCACCACCGCCAACACGCTCCCATAGGCGGTCCCCCGCCCCTTTAGAGGCGGACGAGGGTTCGTATTAAGCGGACTTTCCTTGAATCCTGAATCCTAATCCCTAATGCCCTTATGCTCAGTGCAATTGGATTAGTACTTGAAAATAAAAACAATTCAAGTTATAATAATAAAACACATTTACATTTGGAGGTGAAAAGAGATGAAAAAGATTCTTTTGTTTGTTTTTGTGGCGTTGCTGGCCTGCGGTTCCTGCTTTGCGGCGGGCAATGGGAAGTATTTGGAGAAATTGGAAAAATCTGCGGATAAGTTTCTGGCTACTCTCAACAGGGAGAACCCTACGCCTTTTGCAGAGTATTATAAATTGCTGGAGGGTTTTGAAAATCATACGGAAAAGGATTTGCAAAATATGGTTGCCGGCGTCCGCCAGCATTTGGGTGATGCCAAAGAGATTAAATTGGAACACTTCCACCGCTTCCCTGATGGCGTTAGCGAACTGAATTATCTTATCGTTGGCACAACACCCAACCGTGGGGGGCATGTTGATGTGGTTTTCAGCCCCAACGGCAAAATCATTATGTATCAGTTCACTCCCTTGGAATTCGTGCAGCAGGGCGCTGACAAGGGTAAAAAGAAATAATTTGGAGTTTCAGCGAGGTTGAAAAAATGAAGAAATTTTTAGCATTAGTTTTCACCATATTGCTGGCATTGGCAAGCACTTGTTTGGCAGGGGCAAAACCCATTGTGGTTTTAGGCGCTATGCATGTGGAAGTGGCACAGTTAATGGACAAACTGGAAAAGCCAAAATTTGGCACAACTTTTGGCCACAAATATGCCACCGGCAAAATTGACGGCTATCCTGTGGTGGTGCTGCAGACCCAGATGGGACTGACCAATGCCGCTTCCGCCGCAACTTTGGCGGCAGAGCGGTTCAAGCCCTTGTGTGTGTTGGGCATTGGCACTGCAGGCGCCCATGTGGACACTATGAAGATTTATGATATTGTGTTACAGGAAAAAATTTGCAATACCAACTGCTACGATACAGAGCCGAGGGCGAGAGGGCAGGGGAGCAATGACGAGGACTGGAACTATCATGATTTGGAGATTTTCCAGGACGGGAAATGGATCCGTACCCGTTATGTCCCTGCGGATGCCAAAATGATAGCATTGGCACAAAAGGTTGCTTATCCCCACGGCAAATTATACGTGGGAATCGGCAACAGCGGTGATGTGTGGAACAGGGAATGTGACTACATTGACTACTTGCACAAGGAAATGGGTACCATCTCCGAAGATATGGAGAGTTACGGTGTTGCCAGCGTATGCCTGAAATATGGGATTCCTTTTTTGGGCGTGAGGGTAATTTGCAATAATGAATTGGTGGAGCAAACTGCCAACAGTGTGAGAAACGGCGGCATGGATTGGGGCGAAGAAGATTTTTACTTCAAGTCCAGCAAGTATTGCCAGGATTACGCTTATGATGTGATTAAGAAAATTGTTCAGGAACAAAGGAAAAAATAAAGTAAAAAATTCCCCGCTCAGCGGGGAATTTTTTTGAATAAGGTCAAAGCATTTTCAGTTGTTTGCGCCGCCAGTTCTTCCACGCTGCAGCCCAGCACCAAAGCGGCGTTTTTGGCGGTGTACTCCGTGTAGGCGGGATTGTTCCGCTTGCCCCTGAAAGGAATGGGGCTCAAATAGGGGGAGTCGGTTTCAAAAAGCATCAGTTCCCGCGGCACCCAACTTAGCACCTCCCGTGTTTTTTGGGAATTTTTATAAGTGCTGGTGCCGCCAAAGCCGAAGTAGAATCCCCGTCTGGCAAGTTCCTTCGCCATTTCCAAACTGCCGCTGAAACAATGGAACACGCCCCTTACGCCGGTGATTTCCTTTTGAAAAATCTCCAAGGTGTCCCCATGGGCTTCCCTGTCGTGGAAGATAAAGGGCAAGTCCAGTTGTTTGCACAAGTCCAAATGCCGCAGAAGAATGGCTTTCTGCACGGCGGGGGGCTCGTTTTCCAGCCAATAATAGTCAAGGCCGATTTCCCCGATTGCCACAACTTTGGGGTGTTTCGCCCAGTTGGCAATTTTCTCCTCATAGTCCTTGGGGATGTTTTTCAATTCTTCCGGGTGCCAGCCCACGGCGGCAAAGATAAAGGAATATTTTTCTGCCAAAGAAATGGCAAACCTGCTGCTTTCTTCGTCAACTCCGGGATTGATGACACCGTCAAGGGTTTGCTCCAGTTCCGCACAGAGGGCACCCCTGTCCTTATCAAACTGGCTGTCGTCAAGGTGGGCGTGGGTGTCCCACAAACCTGTTTTACTCATAATAACCTATTATATCACAAAAGCGTTTGGATTTCTAATGTAAATTTGTTACAATGTGAAGGCAAAAACAAAGTTTTTGAAATAAATGCTTGCAAGATTGGTCTGACATGACTATAATGGGCGACATGTTCACACGTGTGAACGATTTGTAGAATGGAAGGAAGGTAAAGAAAATGAAAAATGTATTGAAGAGATTTACCCGTTTAGGGTTGGCCCTCACCCTGACCGCCGGTATGGCGATGGCGGCACAGGTGGAGGCGGCAAAAACTTTCAATGTGGGTGTTTGCCAGTTGGTTGAACACGGGGCATTGGATGCGGCCAACAGGGGCTTTGTGGACGGCTTGGCAAAAGCGGGGTTCAAGGAGGGTGTAAATCTCAAAATTGACCAGCAGAATGCGCAAGCGGACCAGTCCAATTTGGCTAACATTGCGCATCGTTTTATTTCTAACAGGGTGGATTTGATTTGTGCCATTGCCACCCCGGCGGCACAGACCATTGCCAATGCCACGGATGAGATTCCCATCGTGGGCACCGCCATTACGGATTACGTGGTGGCGAAATTGGCAAAGACCAACGAAAATCCCGGCGCCAATGTAACCGGCACTACGGATATGAACCCTGTGGAAGAGCAGTTGAAAATGTTGGTGAAATTTGTTCCCAACATGAAGACCGTAGGCACTATCTACAGCAGCAGTGAAGTGAACAGCCAGTTGCAGGTGGATATTTTGAAAAAGGCGGCGGCGAAACTCGGCTTGCAGGTGAAGGAAGCCACAGTCAGCACTGTGAATGATATCCAGCAGGCGGCCCGCAGTTTGGTGGGCAAGGTGGAAGGCATTTATGTTCCCACGGATAATGTGCTGGCAAGCGCTGTTCCCACATTGCTCAGTATTACTGATGAGGAAAAGATTCCCGTTGTCGGCGGCGAAGGCAGTTTTGTAGAGGCAGGATGCCTGGGCAGTTTGGGTATTGATTACTACACTTTGGGCGTACAGACCGGTATGATGGCTGCGGATATTTTGAACGGCAAGGCAAAACCCGCCACCATGGCAATTCAAGGGCAGAAGGAATGTGCCGCTGTTGTGAATGCAAAGGCATTGAAAATCCTCGGCTTGAAATTACCCAAGGAATTCAAGAACGCCAAGATTGTAGGACAATAACGGTTATAGGGGTTAGGAGTTAGAGGTTAGGGATTAGGGATTTAGGTTTCAAGTGTGCGGGGTTTTGCGAACCCTCGTCCGCACATGGAGGGGCGGGGGACTGACGCAGTTTTTAAGGTCGGTGGTGGGGTGAGCAATTACGCTGTCGCTAATGAAAAGATAAAAACTTAAAGCTTAAAGTTGTGGTAAGATGTTCTTGGGATTATAGCAGGGAAGTTGGGGGTTGAGTTACCTCCCTCCTTTGAGGGAGGGGGACCGTCGGTAGTTTTTCGGTGGACGGTGGAGGGAGCGATTAGCAGTGACAAAGTTTTCGGCGTAATCCGCACCCCCAGTCGCCTTTCTGTGTTCCTTTAGGCGACAGCCCCCGCAAGGGCGGGGGCTTCCTATAATCGGGAATTTTCGCAGAGCGAAAATTGACCACAGTTTATAACTTCTAACTTATAACTTGTAACTCCCAAATATTGTTGTAGGATGGATTGAGGTTAATATGATTAGTTTGTTGTTGCCCACAGTAGCCCAAGGTCTGCTGTGGGCAGTTATGGCATTAGGGTTATATATTACATTCAGAGTGTTGGACATTGCTGATTTGAGCGTGGAAGGTTCCTTCCCTTTGGGCGGTGCGGTGGCGGCTTTGCTTTTGACCAAGGGCTGCAATCCTTTGACCGCTTTGGCAGTGGCGGCATTCGCAGGGATGCTGGCCGGTGTTGTCACCGGCTTTTTGCATACCAAAATGAAAATACCTGCACTTTTGGCAGGCATTTTAACTATGATTGCACTGTACTCCGTGAACTTGCGGATTATGGGGAAAGCCAATTTGTCCCTTTTGGGTACGGAGCACACTTTCAGCATTATGAAACGGGTGCTGGAGATGAAGGCGGGCCCCACCACTTTCATTGTGGGCTTGACGGCTTGTATTATTGTGGCTTGTGCCATGTATTGGTTTTTCGGTACGGAGATTGGCACTGCCATCCGGGCAACGGGATTTAACCAACAAATGATTAGGGCACAGGGCGTAAATACCAATATTACCATTGTTATGGGTTTGGCAATTTCCAATGCTTTGGTGGCGGTCAGCGGGGCGTTGGTTGCCCAGTCCAACGGTTTTGCGGATGTGGGCATGGGCGTTGGCATTATCGTTATCGGCCTGGCATCCGTAATTATCGGGGAGGTGCTGTTCGGCACCCGTTCTTTCAAGAATTGTTTGATCAGCGTGGTGCTTGGCTCCATTGTCTATCGTATTGTGGTGGCAACGGTGCTGGCTATGGGTATGCCGCCCAATGACTTGAAACTCTTTACCAGCGTGCTGGTGGCGATTGCGCTGGCCATGCCCTTGATTAAGAACAAACTGGGAAAGGCGGTGCGTTGAGATGTTAAAGATAGAAAACATTTCCAAAACATTCTTCCCCGGCACCATCAATGAAAAGGTGGCCTTGCACAATTTGAGTTTGCACCTTCTGCCCGGTGACTTTGTGACCGTCATCGGCGGCAACGGGGCGGGAAAATCCACTTTGCTGAATTCCGTGGCGGGTGTGTTCCCCGTTGATTCCGGGCGTATTTTAATCAATAATGTGGATGTGACGAAACTGGCGGAACATAAGCGTGCCAAGTACATTGGCAGGGTGTTCCAAGACCCTATGCTGGGTACGGCGGCAGGCATGATGATTGAGGAAAATCTTGCCCTGGCCTTGCGGCGTGGGGAAAAGCCGGGCTTGAAGTTTATGTTGGGTGGTGAACAACAAAAACAATTTCGCGAAATGTTGGCAGAACTGGATTTGGGTTTGGAAGACCGGCTGTCGGCGAAAGTCGGCCTGTTGAGCGGCGGCCAGCGCCAGGCGTTGACCTTGTTGATGGCAACGATGAAGAAGCCGGAACTGCTTTTGCTGGACGAACACACGGCGGCCCTTGACCCGAAAACGGCGGAGAAGGTTTTGAACCTGACACATAAAATTGTCAGCCGTGACAACCTCACAACCCTGATGATTACTCACAATATGCGGGATGCCCTGCGGTTTGGCAACCGTTTGATAATGATGAATAACGGACAAATAGTGGTTGACGTGAAGGGGGAAGAAAAAGCCCGTTTGCAAATTAAGGATTTGCTGGAACTCTTTGAAAAGGCCGCCGGCAGTGAGTTTGCCAGCGACAGCGTGCTATTAGGTTAGAAAAAGTTGTCTGACAAAACAGAATAAAATCATCAAAAAGTTGCTCCAAAGATGCCAGAAAAGTGTTTTTGGAGCAATTATTTTGCAATCACTTTTGATAATTTTAGAATATTGCGAATAACAACTGCAAAAATTGTGCAATTTTGCAAAAATTAGTGAAAAAATTTGAAAATTTTTATTGCAAAGTGTTTTTGCATGGGCTACAATATAGTCAAAAGGTTGAGACAGACCACAGCAATCGGGCAAGACCCGAAAATTAGTGTAAAGAAAAGGAGAAAAATCATGGCTGACAAAAAGATTGATGAAAAAGTAAGTGCAAAGGCGACTAAATTGAAAGAGTTCTTTGCCGCAAACAAAATGGAAATGTTCCAAGACCAGAATGTGAACGATGAAGCCCAGACCACTATCTTCCGTTCCAAAATGGCTGTAAAGGGCCAACTGTTGCCCTTCGCAATTCTCTTGGACCAAAGCGTTTATGCATTAGTGCAAGTTCAACTGGCTTCCGCTGTAGCAGTTGGTGATGCTTTTGAAAAAGTATCCGCTTATTTGAACCAATGCAACAACCGTGTACGTATGTTCAAGTTCACCATCTCCGCTGCAGGCGATGTTATGCTGAACGTTCCCATGACCTTCAGGGATGACGACTTCAACCCCGCATTGATGAATGCGATTCTCGTTGAAATCATTAAATTCCTGGAAGTTGAATACGCTGGCTTCATGGCTCAAGTTTGGACCAGTGCAAGATAATCAGATAATTGTAGAATTTTAGGAGGTATATTATGGCTGATGTAAAATTGAGTGCAAAGGTAGAAAAATTAGACAAATATTTCAAAGAGAACAAATTGGATATGTTCGCTTTGCAAAATGTTGAAGATGCTATGAACACCGGCATTTTCCGTGTGAACATGGAATTGAAGAGCGGCGAAAAACTTCCCGCAGCAATTCTGTTGGATGGCAGCGTTTATTCCCTGATTCAAGTTCAATTGGGTATGGCTGCAGTTAAGGGTTATGCAAAGGTTGCCAAGATTGTCAACAATCTGAACAACGGCCTCAGGATGTTCAAAGTTACCGTTACCGACAATGGTGACGTATTGTTGAACGCTCCCCTGATTTTCGCTGAAGACAAATTTGAACCGGTTATGGTTCATGCTATCGTGATTGAAATCTTGAAATTCTTGGAGACCAATCACAAGGTTATTATGGACGCATTGAAAGCGGCTGACAAATAATTCAAGCATAAAAAAAATCTCACTGCATTGCAGTGGGATTTTTTTTATTCCCTGTCCATGGCAATTTCTATGGCTTCCGCAACTCCCGAATGATTGTTGTCCGCCACAACAAATTTGGCGTGGGCCCTGACTTTTTCGTTGGCGTTGGCAACCGCCACACCGATGGAGGCATTTTCAATCATACTTAAATCATTGTAACTGTCGCCGATACACATAATTTCATTGGGCTTGATATGCCACATTTGGGCCAATCGTTTGACCGCCGGCCATTTGTTGATGCCGGGGGTGACAATTTCCACAAACCCGGGAGCGGAACTGGTGATTTCAATCTGCCCGGTGAAATGTTGCAGAATATCAAGAGCAACATCTCTACCCTTTTCAGGGTCGGTAATTCCCAGAAGTTTGTAAAATTGATGTTTTTCTTCAAAAAGTTTATCGCCTAAGGGAATAACGGGGCGGTTAATAATTTTGCTGTACCAGATGCTGCTGGCATCCAAATAGTCAGTATAGACATTGCCGTTCCTGTAGGCCTGCACATGCAAATTGATTTTGCGGCAGTATTGCAACACGGCAAAGGCCACGTCCACATCCATAAACAATTCAAAAAGAGTTTCTTCAGTACGGCAATCCTTAACCAAAGAGCCGTTGTAACTGATGATGGGGGTGTCCAAACCCAGAGCATCCGCATAGGGCTTGGAGGCCTCAAACATTCTGCCGGAGGCAAGCACAAATTTAACGCCATGCTCTTGGGCAAGTTTGATGGCTGCTGCGTTCTTGGCAGTTATTTTTTTTTCGTCATTTAGTAATGTACCATCCATATCGGTGGCAATAAGTTTGATTTTGGGCATAGTCAGTTCCTTCATAAAATGTCAAATGAGTAAATTAGGGCTTAAGGACGAGGGCTTAGGGCTTAGGGGAGTTAGAGGTTAGGGATTAGATTTCAGGTTTCAGGGAAGTTGGCATAGTGCGAAAGTAACCTTCCCTTGATAGGGAAGGGGGACCACGAAGTGGTGGATGAGTAGAAAAGTAAGTTGTTTTGCTTGGTTGTGTTTGGCAGTAGTGACGGGTTTTCTACTCACCCCTGCCCCTCCCTATCAAGGGAGGGTTAGTTCGCATTAAGCGGACTTTTTTTATTCTAATTACTGGAACATATTGCCGTATTTGCTTAATTGATTTTTGTATAAACTATATTGTATCACAAATATATTTGTGATACAATATGAATCGGCGTGACCCAAAGGATTTGGGCATGCACATTAAAGAAAGAGGAACTTTGTATTATGAAACAAAGCGACAAATTCCGTCAGGTCAACAGGGAGGCGGTGGCCACCTGTGTAGCGACTTTAGCCGTAGTTGTATTTTGGTGTTTGGCGGGTTTCGGCCTTGCGGACAGCGGGGTAATGATTTGCTCTACCCCCCTTTGGGTTTGGGGCGGTTGCGTGGGCACTTGGATTTTTGCCTGCATCGTAGTATTTTTCCTCATCAAATTCGTCTTCAAAGATTTTTCTTTGGATGATGAGGAGGTGGCAAAATGAGTTTACTTAATTTGCTGCCGGTTTTTATTTTTCTGGTCTTTCTTTTGGCAATTTCCGTAAAAATCCAGCGGGATTCTGCCGCCAACCGTGCTACTAATTTTGCCAAAGATTATTTCATTGGTGGCAGGACTTTAGGCGGTTTTGTGCTGGCAATGACCACCGCCGCCACTTACAGCAGTGTTTCCACTTTTGTGGGCGGCCCCGGCATGGCTTGGATTATTGGCTATGGCTGGCTGTATATGGCCATGGTGCAGGTAGTGGTTATCTTTTTGGTGTTGGGCGTTTTCGGCAAAAAAATTGCTTTGGTTGCCCACAAGATTGATGCGGTAACAGTTATTGATGTGTTGAGAGCCCGCTATCATTCTGATTTGTTGGCAAATTTTGCCGCCCTTGTAACGGTAGCATTCTTTGCTGCCACAATGGTTGCCCAGTTCGTAGGCGCCGCCAAACTTTTTGAAGCGGTAACGGGTTATTCCTATTTCACAGGACTGACGATGTTCGGTGTGATTGTAGTGCTTTACACTACAGTTGGTGGTTTCAAAGGTGTGGCGGTAACGGATGCCTTCTGTGCTATTGCCATGATTGTGGGCGTGTGCCTGCTCTTTGGCTGTATGATGAGTGCCGGTGGCGGCTATACCAAGATTATGACTGATATGGCGGCGGGCCATCCGGATATGCTGGAACCATTTAGTGCGGGCAAGATGCCCATGAGTTTATATATTTCCCAATGGCTGTTGGTGGGCATTTGTACTTTGTCCCTGCCCCAGTCCGTAGTGCGTGGCATTTCTTACAAAGACACCAAAGCATTGCACCGGGCAATGTGGATTGGCACAGTGGTAATCGGCGCTATGACTTTGGTGGCAACCAGTATCGGCATTTTTGCCAAAGGAATTTTGACACAGGAATTAAGTGTTTATGGCACTATTGATAATATTACTCCCCGCACCATTGTGGAATGTATGAGCCCCTTCTGGGCAGGTGTGTGCATTATCGGGCCTGTTGCGGCGACCATTTCCACCGTATCCAGTTTGCTTTTGACCGCTTCCGGTTCCATTGTGAAGGATGTGTATATGAATATCCGTGCGGCACAGGGCAAACCCTTAGGCAATGAAAGTATCAAAAAACTCAGTTTGTTGGGAACAATTATAATTGGCTTTGCCGTGTATTTCATTTCCATCGCCCCACCCAGTGTAATTTGGAAGATAAATATGTTTGCCTTTGGCGGTCTGGAAACTGCGTTCTTCTGGGTTTTAATCTTTGGCTTGTTTTGGAGCAAGGCAAACAAAACAGGGGCGTTGTTCGCCATGTTCGGCGGTGTAATTATTTATTGTGTTTCTATGGCATTGAAATTCAAGGTCTTGGATTTGCATCAGATTGTTTTGGGCGTGGGCGGGTCTTTGATTCTGTTCCTGATTGGCAATGCCCTTGGGAAAGAGCCGGACGAAGCAACACAAAAACTATTCTTCCCTGAAAAATTTGATTGACAAAGTTATAATAAAGTCAATTATGAATTGGCTTATACCCGGCATAAAGTTTGAAAGAAAGATTGACGTACAAACAGAATCTGTTGTTAAAAACAGGTTCTGTTTTTTTTATGATATTGCCGCTGTTGGCAGTACAACTGAAGAAAAATGTTTTGAGGGGCGAGGTCGCTTTTTGCGATAAGAATAAATGTCAAAGAACAAAGAATAAATATGGTAAAATGTTCCTGTGATTATAATTAGGGATTCAGGTGTGCGGGGTTTTGCGAACCCTCGTCCGCCACTAAAGGGGCGGGGGACCGTCTAAAGGAACATAGAAAGACGGTGGTGGGGTGAGCAATTACGCTGACGCTAATGAAAAGATAAAAACTTAAAACTTAAAGTTTAGAAATGCTTCGCATAATGCAAAAACTCCCACCGCAAGCGGTCCCCCCTCTTTAGGAAAGAGGGAAAAAAGTTCGCAATGTGCGGACTTTTTTTATTCTAATCACAGGAATTTTTTTCCATAGTTTTAAGATTTAAGTTTTTAACTTTTAATTTCTTTGATGTTCCTGTGATTAGAGCAGGGATGGATTTGTAGGGGGACGGGTTCTTGCCGTAGGCAAGGTTCCGCACCCGGGCAAAGCATCGCTTTGCACAATGTCAGCAAGTCGTGACAATGTTTTCTGCGTAATCCGCACCCCCAGTCGCAACCACGTTCCTAAAAGCGCCAGCCCCCGCAAAGGCGGGGGCTACTCATGTTCCTGTATATTGTATTAGGACAAAGGAAATAGGAATCAGGAATTAGGGAAGTTCGCATCAAGCGGACTTTTTAATTTTAATCACTGGAACATATTACCACAATTATTCATTATTCATTATTAATTATTCATTCTTCACATATTGTCCACTTTCTTAAATCCCAAGTTGTGGCAGTTTTTTATAACTAAGTTTTGCATATATTCTTCCAGCCATTGGGGTTTGAGATAGTTTTGGGGCAGAAGGGCAAGACAGAAGGCGTTGGGGTCGTTTTGTGCAACTTCCCCTTGTTTGAAAAGTTTTCTGCCAACATAACGTGCCATTTGAACAACAACGGCCGCCTCATCGTAAGGGTCGCTTGATGCCAGTTCCAAGGTCTGCACCAAAGCGGTGTAGGCCTTTTTCATTTTTCGGGTGGTGTGTTCGCTTTCTGCCGGTGTGGGGCGGACGGCGGCGATGTCGTTTTGCAAATCCAAATTGCCCTCATGATAAAGTTCAAAGCGAAATGTACTTAAATTTGTTTTTGCACTGCGGTAATCTTTTTCCGTCCAATCTTTAGGAAGGGCAATCATGGCATCAATGGATGCTTTGACTTCTCTTGCGGAGCGTGAACTCTTTTCCATCTTTTTCAGTTCCCACTCACGAAAGAGTTTGTTGCCGTCTTCAAGCAATTTCTTTTTCATACGATAACGCTTTTGTCTTTCTCTGTTGTCAAAATTCATTTGATAAATTCCTTTCAAACATAAAAAATTAAATTTTTCCGTTACGTAACATATTCAAAATATTACGTAACACAAAAAACATTATATCACGATTTTTTCAATTTTGGAAGCGAGAATTTTTTTGAAATGAAAGTGAAGAGAGAAATGACAAAAATCAAGTGTCTGGAATGTTACGCAAACGGAACATTGATTATATTGATTTTTTTAATAATTGTTATATAATACAAAATGATTAAAAGTATGAATTCGTTGCGTAGTAGAAAGGGGAAAGTTATGAGTGAAATTGAAAATGTAAAGGCAGTACAAGAGAAGGATAAAGATTCTGGATCTGAAACTGTTGTTGATGAGCAAAACATCAAACAAGATTTAGCTGGTGACTGCTTAGCAAATTTTGTAAAAAGGTTTGGGCTTAAACCTGAAATTATTTTTCTTGGTGTTATGTTATTTCCTTTTTTTGTGGTTGATGTTATTCAGCCGATTGTCAGGTGGATAATTTGTCTTTTGGGAATTGTTTTGTCTGTTATCTACTATGAGAAATATTTGGATTATAAATTGGATGAGCCGTTCCGAGTAAATAAGATTATGGTTGATAATTGGACAAATACATTTGAAGATTTGACAATGAGTATTGACACAAATACCAAAGCGTTAGCGGATGCGGTTGTTGATAACACAAAGATTGTAGGTGGCGTTTTTGATGATGTTGTCGCTTGCAAAGAGTATGTTGATAAGGGGGTTAAGGATTTACGTGATATAGGCGGTAAGACGCTTGCGTTTATTGAGCAGAATGTATCAAAAGAGTGTTTGGAAAATAAGTCGGATGGCACAGTTGTATTCAATATCAATAAAGATGGACTTTTAATACACGCCGAAACTTTGGAAAATGGGGTTTTACAATACATGGCGGAATATAATAATGGTGTTATTAGTCATAGTCGTACTTTTAATAAGGATGGAAGAATGACCAATGAGTGTGTTTTTGATGGAAAAGGGGATGTACAAAAGAGAATTACATATAAATTTGATAAAGATGGCGATGTCAAGGAAGTTATTACGGAATAAAAAGGAGGTGTAAAAAATGTTTTTAGATTTGTTGAATAAAAAAGAACAAGAAAATTTTTTGGAATTGGCAGATATTGCTTCAAAAGTGGATGGTATTGTTGAAGAAAGGGAGAAGAAGGCCTTTGAATGGTACAGGAAGGAAACTGATTTAGAAGCTTATCAAGTACAAGGAAAACAACAAAGCGAGTTGGTTTCGTTTTTTGATATGAGTACGAAACGGGTTAAAAAGATTGTAATTATGGAACTGGCAGGAATGTTGTATGCTGACCTTGATATTGTTGATGAAGAGAATAAATGGTTGGAAGAAATAGGCGCTTCTTGGGGCTTTCGTTCCAGTGAAATTCGGCGTATGGTGCGTTGGGTGATGGATTTTACGGATTTACTTGTGGAAGGGTATGAAATTATTGACAGGAAAGAGAGGATAGGATAATGGGAATTTTTGGCGATATTTTTAAAGGAGTTGGAGAAATTGTTAGTTCAGTTATCGATGGAGTTGAAAAATTTGGTTATTGTTGTGTCCTGCTGCAATCAATAAGTAATGTTGCAAAAATAACACATAAATCAAAGTCCAACAGGAGTTGGCAAAGAAAACGCCGCTGTTGGGCAAGAAAATTAAAATAATTTTATGGAGGTGATATAAATGGGATTTTGGAGTAGGCTTTTTAAGTTTGTACGACCAGCTAAAGCGGTAAGTTATCAACCATATAGGGGTGGATTTGAATCGTATGCTGATGCAGAAAAGTATATTCAATTATTAAAAAAATTAAGTGATGTTGCAAAAATAACACATAAATCAAAGTCCAACAGGAGTTGGCAAAGAAAACGCCGTTGTTGGGCAAGAAAGATAAGATAAATATGTTGGAGGCGACATAAATGGGATTTTTTAGTGGGCTTAAAAATTGTTGTAAGCGTATCTATAATGGAGCAAAGGCAGTAGTTTCTGCAGGATATCATGCGGCAAAAGCTGTTGTGACTACTGGATATCATGCGATTAAATCAGTTGTTTCATCAGCTTATAATGGCGCTAAAAAAGTTATTACAGAGTGTTGGCATGGTATTGTTGGGGTTTGTCCGTTTTTGGGAAAACTTTGGGAAAAAGCAAAAGAATATGGCGAAAAAGGATTAAGTTGGCTAAAGGAACAATGGAAAAAATTTACTGGAGAGGAACAGGCAGAAGAAGCTAAGAGGATGCTTCGGGCATTGATGGAACATTATTCCCAGTACCAAAAAAATTATGAACAACAAGTGTATGCTTTGGCAGAGCAGAATAGGCAGTATGTTGACAGAATTAATTATGTTAAGAAGCAGATGATGCAGGTGGCTTTTGTTCATACGCAAAGCATTTTACAAAAGCTGAAATACGAGCAAAAATTTATTGTTGATTATTGTAGGGAAACAACAGGGTTTAATTTTGAAGCTTTGAGAAGTGAAAATAAACTCATAAAGATTGATTTTGAAAAACATTTTTGGATTAATACGGGCAAGGCAATATTAACACTGGGTTTTTGGACACGTAAACAGGCACGGGAATCTATGGACGCCGTTATGGAAGAAGAGGCAAAAGTAAGAGATATAATTTCACGGTCTGATGCCGAATTGGAACGGTTTAGATGTGTAAATAAAGCATTGAAAAATACGGCTAAATATTTAGAAGAAATGGCAGAAGTATATGAAGATATGTTGCTAAAAGCAGATGGTGTAGTTGGTTATATGAGATTGTTAAGCATGCAATATGCTCATTCATTGGATATTATTGATTGCAAGTTGGAATATCTGCCAAAATCTGACCAGCATTTATTGAAAGCATTATTTGATATGACGGTTATTTTGAATAAGATAGCTAAGATGAGTTTAACTTCGTCAAGTGAAACCGAAGATGTTGAAAATTATGAAACAGATTTAGTGGCACATAAGAAAGAATTTGATAAATTGAATAAGGCAGCATAAGGAGAGAATTATGGAACGTGAAGAAGTAATTAAAACCACATTGGAAAATGCTTCACCTTTAGAATTTGCAAAAAAACTCGAAGAAATTGAACTTTATGATAAGAAGCAAGCGCAAGAAGTCATTGATGAGGTTTATAAAAAATTTAAAAGCGGAGAAGATATGGTGGATAGCATTGTTAAGCCAGTTACATTGTCTATTGCTGACGGTCTTTTAGAATGTTGTGCTGCCACAAGGGCATTAAGAAGAAAGGGATTGACCGCAAGTAGGGTTGTGTCTGAATGTGAAGCTTTTTCGTATCCTGATGATATTGTGGAGAAAAAAGATGCGTACGAAGAGCAAAATGCTATAGATGGATATGTTGAATACAAAAATATGCGTGAACGGATGAGTAGAAGCGAGGCAGAAGTAATCAATAATGAATATCTTAATTCTTTGACGATTGGTGAGCGTGTAGATGAATCTGTGGAACCCAATTCAGATATGTCTGAATATACAGCCGGAAATAGAACAGCTTATTATGATAGTGAGGCAGGAAAATCAGAATATATGGATTCCCGTTATGGCAAACACGATACTACCAAAGATGAATACTTGGGAAAGCAAATCAAACGTGATGATGCTAACACAGACCATGTTATTCCGATTAAGCAGATTCATAATGAAATGAAAGATAATGTCGCATTAAACAACGCAGATATTAAAGAAATTGCCAATATCAAGGAAAATTACAGAATTACATCGCAGGATTTTAACAAATCGAAAGGGGCATTAACAAATCAGGAAGTTGTAGACAGAGATGCAGACGAACTGAAAAAATGGGATAAAAACCGTCTCTTAAAAACAGAAAATGAAGCGAGACAAGCAGTTGTTAATAAGGCAAATGAGTGTGTTTTTAATACTTTGACTTTGAGGGGTAATGTTGATACAAGATTGACTTATAAAGAAAGAAACGATTTACGGAATTCTGAAAAACGGGAGTTTGCAAGGGCGGAAAAAGAAAAAGGCGAAGCCCTTACCAATACTGAAAAAGATAATATTTCTAAAATTTTAAGATATGATGCTTATGTAAAACATAGGGAAAATTTTGAAAAAGAATATGAAAAACTTGTCCAACAAGCGGAAAAAGAAAACGGTACTTTGACTATTGCTCAAAAAGCAGAAATCAAGAAAAACTTTAGAAAGGAATACGAAGAAAAAACACGAAAGGAATTACAACTGCAGAAAAGTAAGGAAGTGTATGTAAGTTTAGGAAATGTTGCTTATGAACAGACAAAAGATTATGCCTGTGGCAATTTCATTTTATTTTTACTTAAACCGCTATATTATGAAATGAAAGATATTGTATTGCATGGCTTGGAAAAGGGTGTACACACTAATGGTAAAATAAAGGCAATAAAAAAGCGTTTTAATCGTGTAAAAGATTATGTTCTTGCCAATGCAGGTGAATTTGCAGTTGGCAGTTTTTGGGATTTTCTTAAGATGTTTTTAAGTTCGCTGATTGAAGCACTAATAAATATGTTTATTGGGTTCTTCAAAATGATTGGCAAAATTATAAAGGAAGCATTTAAGATTTTGGTAAGATCATGTAAAATTATTTGGGGTTCGGAAGGAAAAGATATGACATCTAGACAAAAAGGAGATGCTATACTTAAATTAATTGGAGGGTCAGTAGGGGCTTTGTCTGGTGTAGCAATAGATTATATGTTCTCTGTTACAGGAATGCCGGGCTGGTTGCGTGTTCCTATTTCTACAATTGGAGCGGGATTTATTTCGGCTATAATAATGTGTGCATTACATAAAATGGATTTGTTTAGTGTTAGGTCTGAACAACGTAGAATGGCAATAGAAGCAATTTTTAAAGCACGAATTGATGCTGTTCATAAAGCAGTAAATGCAATGAATGTTACTGCACTTAATGTATTGCAGACACAGGAAAAAATGTTTGATGACATTATTGGGTCTCTGAAAACTGGTTTAAATACACAACAATATAACATAGTAGTTGAGCAGACAGTAAAACTTTCCAATTTCTTCCGTATAGAGTTACCATATAGTTCAACGGATGAATTTGTAAAAAAATACGATTTAAGTGATGAAATTGTGATTGTATAATAAAAATAAAAATTGGAAAAAATTTTCTCTATCAAAAATCTAAGCCACAGTTATTAAAAGGTTCAGAGAGGTAATAAAATTTGTGAACAAAACACCGTTGGAAAATCAGCAACGGTGTTTTTAATTATGAAAAATTAAGTTGACAAACCCTATTACATAGGGTAAAATAATATCATAAAAAGAATGAGGACTAATATGACAAGAGAATTTATTACAATACCTTCATTTCTTGCGAAATGGAAAAAACTAAATCTTGACGATAAGGATATGATTAGGTTGGAACAGGAACTTTTGAACAATCCTAAAATTGGACCTGTTATGAAGGGAACTGGCGGTGTCCGTAAAATGCGTTTTGCTTTTGAAAATAGAAGTAAAAGCGGGTCTGTAAGGGTAATATATGTGGACTTTGAAGTTTATAAGAAAATATATTTGCTTGATGTTTATCAAAAGTCAGACAAGGATAACTTGACAGAAAAAGAAAGAGCCCAAATAAAGGGCTTGGTAGAGTTATTAGAAATGAATTTGTAATATTATTCAAAGAAGGTGTTGCTATGAGCAGGTTTGATGAGATTATGAAGGGATTGCAGGAAGCAATTGATTATGAAAAGGGGAATAAAAAAGGTGCGGTTGTCCATAAATTAGAAATTAAGGATATTCCTAATTTCGCATCCACAGAAATTCGTGAGATAAGAAAAGCCGCCAATATGACGCAAAGTGTTTTTGCCGCCTGTATAGGTGTGACTAAAAAGGCAGTGGAGGCGTGGGAATGTGGGCGGACACACCCGGAAGGAGCGGCACGGAGAATGATTGGTTTGCTAAAAGATAATCCTGATTTTGCTGAAAAAGTTGGAATAATTAAAAAGTATTCACCTCAACGGGGGCGCTTGTATCAGGATTTTGAGCAACCATTAATGAAAGTTTCAGACGATTTTGCTTGACAAATCTTTTAAGAGTGAGTAGAATATTGCCATAAACCATTGAGGAAGAAGAGTAGATTCCGTGAACATTTTTTAAGAGCGAGCTGCTGGCGGTGAGAGTGCGGCAGAAAATGTGGAATTGAATGGACTTCTGAGGGCGAGCGGAAATGGCGTAAGCCAGAGTATGTAAGACGGGGCAGAACTCCCCGTGAACAAAGGTTGGCATATGGTGGTATGCAAAAAGTGGGCGCATCAAAGCGTCAAGCCGGGTGGCACCGCAGGTTATTCAACCTGTCCCAGCAAATTTGTTTAGCCGGGACAGGTTTTTTGTATCCCGGGGAAAGGAAGGAAAAATGGAAAAGATTCCCTACAAAATTTTCTTGACAGAGGAGGAAATGCCTAAGAGTTGGTACAACATTCGTGCTGATATGCCGAACAAACCGGCACCGCTCTTAAACCCTCAAACCAAACAGCCCTGCACTTTGGCAGAGCTGGAAAAAGTTTTCTGCACGGAACTGGCAAAACAGGAACTGGATGACAGCACCCGTTTTATCCCCATTCCTGAGGAGATTCGTAACTTCTATCGGATGTTCCGTCCCTCTCCTTTGATTCGTGCCTATTGCCTGGAAGAGAAATTAGGTACACCGGCACATATCTATTACAAGTTTGAAGGCAACAATACCAGCGGCAGCCACAAACTGAACTCCGCCATTGCCCAGGCCTATTATGCCAAACAGCAGGGTTTGAAGGGCGTAACTACGGAAACAGGAGCAGGGCAATGGGGTACGGCACTCTCTATGGCTTGCTCTTACTACGGTTTGGATTGCAAAGTATTTATGGTAAAAGTTTCCTATGAGCAAAAGCCGTTCCGCCGTGAAGTTATGCATGTTTATGGAGCATCTGTAACCCCATCACCTTCTATAGAAACATCAGTGGGCAGAAAAATTTTGATGGAACATCCCGGCACTAACGGTTCTTTGGGTTGTGCCATTTCTGAAGCGGTGGAAGTCGCAGTAAATTTGGACGGCTACCGTTATGTGTTAGGTTCGGTTATGAATTTAGTCGGCTTGCACCAGTCCATTATCGGTTTGGAAACAAAGGCGGCACTTGATAAATATGGCATTAAAGCGGATATCATTATCGGTTGTGCCGGTGGCGGTTCCAATTTGCAGGGCTTGATAGCACCCTTTATGGGGGAAAAAATCCGTGGGGAAAATGATTACCGGATTATTGCGGTGGAACCGAAATCCTGCCCGAGTTTGACAAGAGGCGCTTTCGCCTATGATTATTGTGATACAGGGCATATTTGTCCTTTGGCAAAAATGAAGACCTTGGGCAGTAACTTTATTCCCAGCGCCAACCACGCAGGGGGACTTCGTTATCACGGCATGAGCAGCACTTTGAGCCAACTTTATGAAGACGGTTTAATGGAAGCCACCAGCGTGGAGCAGACCAAGGTTTTTGAAGCAGGCATTGAGTTTGCCCGGGTGGAGGGCATTTTGCCGGCGCCGGAAAGCAATCACGCCATCCGCATTGCCATTGATGAGGCCTTGAAATGCAAGGAAACAGGCGAAGCAAAAAATATTGTCTTTGGACTTACAGGCACAGGTTATTTTGACTTGTTTGCTTATGAACGATTCCGTAATAAAGAAATGGCGGATTATATTCCGACCGATGAGGAATTGCAAGCATCCTTTGCCAAGTTACCGAAAGTATAAAAAAAATCCCACGCAAAGCGTGGGGTTTTTTAATGCCAATGTCGGGTCAGGTAAATGCCAAAACCACAAGCAAGTATGGAAAGCAACATGGTATTTGCGGCATAGAAAAGACCAAGAAAAATTTTGTTGTGCTCCAACATATAAATGACATCATAAGCAACGGCACTAAGAGCGGTGTAGCCGCCTAAAAAGCCAACGCACAACATCAGACGGAGACCATCATTAAGGCAACATTTTTCTGATATCAAAGTAAGAATAACACCTATGGCAAAACAACCGCTGATATTAATGCCTAAAATAGTTAATGGGGGACAAGTATGCCAGAATTTTGAACAATAAACAATAAGCAGGTAGCGGAGCATAGCCCCAATAGCGCCGCCAATACCGACCAATAAAAGATTTTGCATAATAAATTCTCCTTGTGTGTTTGTTATTATAGCACAAATTACTATTAAGGTTATACATTTGGTGAGGATTATTTGTAAAAAAATAAAATTATGCTTAAAAGATATTGACAATAACTTTTAAGCATAATATAATATGAGTGCAAAGGGGATAAAAATGCGTAAAATTTTATTTTATGTCACCAAACAAGGCAAGTCGCCAGTGCATGACTATCTTGCACAATTAGCAGGGGAAACTTCTAAAGATGCAAGAATAAAATTGAATAAAGTACATGATTATATTCAGTGTTTGGCAGAATACGGACACTTGGCTTTGCCGGCAAAATATGGCAAACATCTGAGCGGGCAGATTTGGGAATTGCGCCCCATCAGGGACAGAATTTTGTTCGCCGCAATAGTGGAAAGCCAATATGTATTATTGCATGTGTTTATGAAACAGACACAAAAGACCCCGAAAAAAGAAATTGAGCAGGCGGAAAGAGAACTGAAGGATTTTATGGAAAGGAGCGGTTTTTATGGCAGCAAAAAATAAAAAATATGAAACTTTTCCAGAGTGGCAGGATGTGCGTTCCGAATTGTTTTCCCAGGAAGAAATTGCTGAAAGCAATTTGCGGGTGGCACTAATCGGTGAACTGATTAAGGCACGGAAGGAAAAGGGACTTTCACAAAAACGTCTGGAGGAAATGAGCGGCGTGAAACAGCCGGTTATTGCCCGTATGGAGAGGGGAACCACCTCCCCAACTCTCAGCACGGTGATTAGGGTTTTGGCTTCGCTGGGGAAAACCCTTTACATTGGGGATTTGCAAGAACCGTCACAAAATGCCATGGTGGCGGAAAGATAATTTTTAGGAGGAATAAAATGAGTACAACTAATTTGGAAGTGGGGATTGTGGGTTTGCCCAATGTGGGCAAGAGTACCCTGTTCAATGCTATAACTAAGGCCGGAGCGGAGGCGGCAAATTATCCGTTCTGTACCATTGAGCCAAATGTGGGGGTGGTGGATGTTCCCGACCCCCGCTTGCAGGTGTTGAGCGATATGTTCAAGTCCAAACGGATTATGCCGGCGCCAATGCGGTTTGTGGATATTGCAGGACTGGTAAAAGGGGCGTCCAAAGGGGAAGGACTGGGCAATAAATTCCTTTCCCATATTCGGGAAACGGATGCCATTGTTCAAGTTGTGCGTTGCTTTGAAGACAGCAACATTACCCATGTGGAGGGAAAAATTGACCCCATTCGGGATATTGAAATTATCAACACGGAACTCTGTCTGGCGGATTTGGAGTCCATTGAACACCGTCAGGAACGCATCGGCAAACTTTTGAAAGCCGGCGACAAAAAGGCGGCGAAGGAAAAAGTTGTGGTTGACAAAATTGCACAAGGGCTGGGCAACGCCGTGCCTGCCCGCCGTCAGGGTTTGACGGAAGAAGAATTGGAATTGGTACAGGATTTGTTCTTGCTCACTTTGAAACCCACGCTCTATGTGGCAAATGTGGCGGAGAGCGAAGCGGGCAATGCGGAGGACAATCCTTGTGTACAAAAGATTGCGGAATATGCCAAAGGTGAGGGCAGTGAAGTTATTGCGGTGAGCGCCAAGATTGAAGAAGAAATTGCGGAACTGCCGGCTGAAGATGCCAAAGAGTTTATGGAAATGGCAGGGCTGAAAGAGTCCGGCCTGGACCGTCTGATTAAGGCAAGTTTCAAGTTGTTGGGACTCATGACTTTTCTGACGGCGGGCGAAATTGAGAGCCGTGCCTGGACTATCAGGGTGAATACCAAAGCACCGCAAGCCGCGGGCAAAATTCATACAGATTTTGAAAAAGGATTTATCCGTGCGGAAATTGTGTCCTATGATGATTTGGTAAAATGCGGTTCCAAGACCGCCGCCCGTGAAAAGGGTTTGGTGCGTTTGGAAGGCAAGGATTACATAATGCAGGATGGGGATGTAGTAGAGTTCAGATTTAATGTGTAGTAGGAGGTAAGTATGGAATTAGTAGATGTAGTTTGCTTAAAAATTTATACAGGGCAGGATGTAATTTGGGAAGATATGCCCCTCTATAAAGCAATTATTAAAAAGGTTAAAGAATTAAATTTAGGTGGGGTAACGGTTGTGCAGGGTAAAGCAGGATTTGCCAAAACTAACCGAGGATTGAATAAAAAAATCACCCATTTTTTCAGCGGTAACGTCAATTTGCCTATGATAATTGAGATTGTTGACAGGAAAGAAAATATTGAAAAAATATTGCCGTTTCTTGAAAAGAGTGCAGTACACAGTTGCGTAACTATGACGGATTGCAAGGTTTTGGTAACTGATTATTTACGGGAAAAATTTGGAGCGAAATAAAAAAATCCGCCTTACGGCGGATTTTTTTGTTATCAATAAATGCCACGCATCTTCATCGGCATTGCCATTGCATTCAACGCTACGCAGTATGCTGCCACACGCATATTTACTTTATATTTCTTGGATGTTTCATAAACAT
>JAZLLX010000141.1:0-4039 GCA_045598345.1 Acidaminococcaceae bacterium
TATACAGAGAACGGCATACGGTTTTAAGAACATAAACAATCTGTTTGCAATGATAATGTTGCAATGTGGAAACTATGATATAACGTTGCCAGGCAGATAATTTCAGATGTTTTTACCCACACATTCTGATGATGAGCCTAAAATTTTCATAATTACCTCCTCCTAATACCTCCAAAAATATATTCCCCGATATCCGTAGAATTATGTTAAGAATTATTTTGTATGATTTTCATCATATCGTGTTCATTAACTCCCTTTTTGAATTTAAATTTATGTAAACTCAAAGGATGCCCGCAACTACAAGCAATTACTGTTCTAAGTGAATTAACTGGATCTGTATAAAGTTTCAAATTGCAATTCTTAAATTTTTTAAAACATGTTATATCATGCTGATATCCAATCAAAACAAAATCATATGTCTTTTGTTCTAATACTTTTGCACATTTTACAGATTTTATTTTTGAAATAAAATCATTCAAAATTTCACTTTTAGCTTTCGTATCTTTTGTCTGCAACGCTTTTTTATAAGGTAGCACTAATTTATTCAATTCAGCTAATTTTTCCCTATAGAAATCTGACATATTCAAATTATCATATACTGGATCAGAACCATCACTTTCCAAAACCATCTCTATAACTTTATTTTTTTTGTCAGCACTTATATCATGATAGTATTCGACAATTTCCGGACCATTTTCCAACTTGTTCCAAAGATTCGTACAACGCTGATTACACTGATTAATCCAGTACATGTGATTTTTTAAATCTTCTAATGAACGATGGCTACACTGATAACTCTTAAATGTATGACAAAGTATATATCTATGAACATAAAAATCGTCAACTACACTGTATTTATCACTATATGGTTCTCCTGTACCATCAGAAAATACCAAAATTGCAGGTGCTCTATATAATTTTTCTTTTTGTGTAGCTTCATCTAAATATTGTTGTAAGGAATTATATTCTCCAATTTTTTGCTTTCTAAGAATTTTGTATTCATTTGTTATTCTGTTTTTCCAATTATTATATGATTGCTCGAAGCTTGTGCCATTTACAGTATAATTTTGATAATTGCCAGCAAAAAACGGTGATACTAAGTTATACACAGAATTTTGGAAGTCAGTTTTTTTCATAATATTTTCATTAGCTTGCCCTACGCACACCATCAGAAAATAAATTCCAATAAATACTACATTTCTCAAAATTTTCATATTTTCACCTTCCTATAACCAAAAAGTCTCTTTATCTTCTTTCCCAACAAAAACACAGCCGCTCTTTTTTCATTTTGTTTTTACTATTTTATATGATTAGCATTTTATTGTCAATACTTTTAGTATAAAATAATTCTATTAGTATAAAATTATCGGTTAATATTTCAACTGGGAGAAAAAATTATGATTAGAGATTTATCTACAAAATTAAAAGACCTACGTACTAAATTGGGGTTTTCTCAAACACAAATAGCAACAAAATTAAATGTTACGCCCGGCATTATTTCTGCTTATGAGTGTGGCACAAAATCCCCCAGTTTAGAATCATTGGTAGCATTGGCACAACTCTACAAATGCAGCACCGACTACCTCTTAGGCCTGACCGACATAACCACCCGCAAAACCCTCCAGCCCTTCACCGATGAACAAGCAATGGCACTCATAAGTTTTGTCAACAACAACAGAACATACTAAAAACGCTTACGAAACTTAATCGCAAGCGTTTTTTTATTTCCCAACATATCAGGAATATGAGTAGCCCCCGCCTTTGCGGGGGCTGTCGCTTTTAGGAACGTGGTTGCGACTGGGGGTGCGGATTACGCAGAAACTTTGTCACTGCAAAATCGCTCACCCCGCCGGTCCACGTTCCAGTATCGGCCCTCCCCTCCCAAAAGGAAGGGGTAATTTAATATAATCACCGGAACATTTTTCCATCATTCTTAATTCTTCATTCATAATTCTTAATTAAATTGTGCATTGTGAATTTCACTCTTCACTTTCATTTCAAAAAAATTCTCTCATCCAAAAATGAAAAAATCGTGAAACAATCTTTTTTTAATCGCGAGATTATTCTAAAAAATCGCGAGATTAAAACTTTTTACTTTTATGATTTTTAACGAAAAGAAAAGTCCTTTTCGTGTTGAAAGCATTTTCACCACTGAAACCACTCTTCAACAAAACGCAATTAAAAGCGTAAAAAGTGATTTTTATTGTAACGTCACATTGACAAAATGTTACGTTACAATAAAATTGAGATTTTGCTGTTCCAAATGCTTTTTAACGCAGAGTGAAAAGTAAAACAAATATTAAAAATAAAAAAGCCCGCTGAAAGCAAACTCTTGTGCCCCCTGGAGGGGGCTGGCAGTTGCGTAGCAACTGACTGAGGGTGGCGATTAAAGCGGTACTTTCGCTATGCAGTCGCCACCCCACCACAAATAGAAATTAAAAGTTAAAAATTAAAAATGAAAAATTATTGTAATATGTTCCTGTGATTATATAACAGGTTACAGGAACATGAGTAGCCCCCGCCCTTGCGGGGGCTGGCGCCCAAAGGAACACAGAAAGGCGACAGGGGATGCGGATTACGCAGAAAACTTTGTCACTACCAAATCGCTCACCCCGCCGGTCCACGTTCCAGTATCGGCCCTCCCCTCCCAAAAGGAAGGGGGAATTCCATCTAATCACAGGAACATTTTACCACAACTTTAAGTTTTAAGTTTTTATCTTTTCATTAGCGTCAGCGTAATCGCTCTCCTCCACCATCTTAAAAAATAAAAAAATGTAAAAAATTCTTGACATAGAATATTTTTTGGTGTATCATAACCACAAATGAAAATGATATGAATGAAGTCCGAAGGGCGCATTGTATCATTTTCATTTTTTTTGTGCCTGAAAGGACAGTTTTCACAAAAAAATATTGTGTGTCTTTGAAAGGAGAAATTGACATGATTAAAGGATTTAATGTCACATTCAACGTAGTGGATGCTCACAACGGTGAGCTGATTAACCAAACCACATTTAAGAGTTTCTTCAAAAACGAGCGAGTAGTGGTGGCGGAAAACACTGCGGAGGCAGAAGAATTGGCAATTGTTCTTCTGAGGGAGTATTTGAAAGAAAAAGGACATGTTGTCCGGCATATCTGCAAACCCTACAAAGGTCTTCTGGTTGATGGAGATGTTCGGTGGTGTGACTTTCGGGTTGTGAAACTTCCCGAAACCTAAAAAAAGCCCAACAGGGCTTTTTTTTAATACACTTTGCTATATTTGTCCTTTGACATTTATTCTTATCGTACCAAGCGCCACCAATAGAAATTAAAAGTTATAAATTAAAAGTTAAATACTATGGTAATATGTTCCTGTGATTATATAACAAATTACAGGAACACGAGTAGCCCCCGCCTTTGCGGGGGCTGTCGCCTAAAGGAACACAGAAAGGCGACTGGGGGTGCGGATTACGCAGAAAACTTGTTACTACCAAATCGCTCACCCCGCCGGTCCACGTTCCAGAATCGGCCCTCCCCTCCCAAAAGGAAGGGGTAATTCCATCTAATCCCAGGAACACTTTACCACAACTTTAAGTTTTAAGTTTTTATCTTTTCATTAGCGACAGCGTAATTGCTCACCCCACCACCAGTAGAAATTAAAAGTTATAAATTAAAAGTTAAAAACTATGGTAATATGTTCCTGTGATTAGAATAAAAAACTCCGCATTATGCGAACTTTTCTCCCTCTTTCTAAAGAGGGTGGCTGCCCACAGGAACACGGGGGCAGACGGGTGTTTTTGCATTATGCGAAGCATTCATAAACTTTAAGTTTTAAGTTTTTATCTTTTCATTAGCATCAGCGTAATTGCTCACCCCACCACCAAGAGAAGTTAAAAGTTATAAATTAAAAGTTAAAAACTATGGTAATATGTTCCTGTGATTGAAATAAAAAAGTCCGCATTATGCGAACTGTTTTCCCTCTTTCTAAAGAGGGTGGCTGCCCACAGGAACACAGGGGCAGACGGGTGTTTTTGCATTATGCGGAGCATTCATAAACTTTAAG
>JAZLLX010000142.1:0-21199 GCA_045598345.1 Acidaminococcaceae bacterium
GGAACATTTTACCGCAATTACTCATTACTCATTACTAATTACTCATTCCCCTAAATCCTAATTCCTGATTCCTTTACCCTGAAACCCCTCAATCCTTGCTCCTGACCAACTTCGCATATTCCCCGTCCAAAGCCATCAACTCCTGGTGCTTGCCACGTTCCACAACCTTGCCGTGGTCAAGTACAATAATTTCGTCACAATCCCGGATAGTGCTGAGACGGTGGGCAACCAAGATACAGGTACAGCCCCTGTGCCGGATATTGTTAATAATCTTTTCTTCCGTCACCGTATCCAAAGCATTGGTGGCTTCGTCCAAAATCAATACAGACGGATTGATGGCCAAAGCACGGGCTATTTCCAGACGCTGTCTCTGACCTCCGCTGAAATTTGCACCCCCCTCACGCACTTCGCTTTCAAACCCCTTCGGCAACTGCAAAATATCGTCATAAATACAGGCATCCATGGCCGCCTGTACCACATCCTGATGCCGGACAGTGTTGTCATACAAGGTAATGTTTTCTTCCAAAGTGCCATGCATAAGGTTAATATCCTGTGCCACCACCGCCAAAGAATTATGCAAAACATCTGTAGGCACCTGACGGCGGGGCAAACCGTCAAACCGCACTTCACCGTCCCATTCCTCATAAATGCCCTCAATAATTTTTGCAATGGTGGACTTGCCGCAGCCGGAGCCGCCCACCAGCGCCACCCAGTCCCCCGGGTGCAAATGCATACTGAATTTGTCAAACAGGGGTGCGTGCAGGCGGTTATAGCCAAAAGTGACATCCTTCAGTTCCACATCCCCCCACAAATGCCCCTTGCCAATGGATGCGGGAGGGTTTTTGGGAAAAGCGATTTCGTCTTCCTCGTATTTCATAACATCATTCAGACGTTGCAGGTTCATTTCCGTAGTTTGCAGGGTATTGCCCAAATTCAGCAAATTGGCGATGGGCTGCTGGAAGTTCCCCATAAGGTTTTGAAAAGCCAAAAAAATGCCCGTGGACATCAGCCCGTCCATTATGTCAAAACCGCCCAAAGTCATCAAAAGTGCGGTATTGAGCCCTACGGACAAAAGTGGCACAAACTGCAAAATCAGGCCATAAACCTGGACCTTCGCTATACCGCTTTCCGCTTTGGTGTGATACCCCGCCCAACGCTCAAAAAAATCATCCTCATTGCCGTTGGCTTTCAATGTTTCTATCTGCATAATCCCGTTGATGATTGTGGCAAATTCCTTCCCCGTCTCCTGCTGGGTCTGCATTACCATTTCCTTCAGTTTTTTACGCACAAAAAAGAAAGTTGCCACATTGATGCCTGTCACCAGAACGCCGATTACCGTCAGCCGCAAATTATATTGTGCCAGCAAAAAGAGATAAAAGGCGGTCATCACCAAATCCAGCAGGGCAGTAGCCGCCTGCCCGCTGATAACCGACGCTATCTCGTTATTGAACCCTACCCGGTTTGCCACTTCGTTGGCACTGCGTTGTTCAAAAAAGACCATGGGAAGACGCAGCACATGCCAAAAAAATTGTGCGGAACCCGCCAAATTCAGTTTGGCGTGCCAGCGGGTCAGAACCCACATCCTCAACAAATTTAAGGCAAACACAAAAAAAAGCATCCCCCCCAACAGCAACCCCATATTGAACATCCAGTCAGGATGTTTGCCTGACAGAATATCATCAATAAAGGTCTGGGTGATGGCGGGAAATGCCAAATTGGGAATTACCAGACACAAACTGGAAAACAAAACAAAGCCAACCGCCGTCCTGTCTTTCAGCAGTTGCTCCTGCAGAACTTTAAGAGTGCTGAAGGGCTGGCCTTTTTTTTGAAAATTGGCGTTGGGGGTAATCTGCAAAGCAATTCCCGTGTAACTCTCCCTGAACCTGTCAAACTCCACCTTGCGGTGCCCCATCCCGGGGTCATTAAGATAGACCGTATTTCCTTCAATGCCTTCAAAAACAACAAAATGGTTGAATTCCCAATGAATTACGAGGGGGGGCTTTTCCAAACGCAAATGGTCCGCAGTCCAGCGAAACCCTGAGGCATCACAATTAAAAAGCCGTGCCGCATCCGCAATATTGCCGGCATTGACACCGTCACGGTTCACCCCGCATGCCTCCCTCACCTTTTCCAACGGCAGCCAAAGACCGTAATATGACAAAACCATAGTCAAACTGGCGGCGCCGCACTCTGTTGCCTCCATCTGCAACACGGTGGGAGTTTCTATTCTGTTGACTTGCGACTTATTTTCCATAACTTTTTTTCGCTTACAGTACTGACTTTTTCCCGCCCAAGCGTGGGCAAAAGTAAATTAAAAGTTAAAAATTAAAAATGAAAAATTATGGTAATATGTTCCGTTGATTATATAACAGGTTACAGGAACTTGAGTAGCCCTCGCCCTTGCGGGGGCTGGCGCCTATAGGAACACAGAAAGGCGACTGGGGGTGCGGATTACGCAGAAAACTTTGTCACTACCTAATCGCTCCCTCCACCGACCACTTGAAAACTGAGTCGGTCCCCCTCCCTCAAGAGAGGGAGGTTACTCAACCCCCAACCTTCCCAATTCTAATCACAGGAACTTTTAACCATCATTCTTAATTCTGCATTCTGAATTCTTAATTCTAATCAAAGGAACTTTTTACCGAAATTTATAACTTCTAACTTACAACTTCTAACTACAAGCGAGCGACCCCACCACCAGCCACCGAAAAACTGTCGCTGGTCCCCCGCCCCACGCCTGGGGCGGAAAAAGTCCGCACTATTTCAACTTCCCTGCTCTAATCACAGGAACTTTTTACCATATTTGGTCTTTGCTCTTTGTTCTTTGACATTTATTTTATAATTACGCATTGCGAATTCCGCATTCCGCATTATTCTTATCCCTTCACCCTTTCACCCTTTAATCCCTTAACCCTTCCCCCTTAGCCCTTTACCCTGAAACCTAACCCCTAACACCTGACCCCTGACACCTACCTCGTCCTCAGCCAGTTGGAAATCTTATAGAACACCTTTTCAATCGGGGGCTTGCGGTCTGTGACCACAAAACCGCTCACCATGCTGCCCGCCGTCAGTTTCTTTCCCGTATTCCGCTTCACCGTCCACAAATAACCGCTGTCATTGGTGGCATCCTTTACCAAATCAAATTTCACTTCCACCACCGCATTCTTCAACTGGCTCAAAATTGCCTGGGCCACCGCATCATTTCCCGTACTCGCAATTACAGAAGTTGCTGAAACAGGATAGTCGGAAACACTGCGGACAACCCCCAAAAGCTGGCCGTCATCAATCCCGTCAAAGCCGCTGGGGACAAGTTGGATTGTCATTCCCGGCAAAATTTTCTTTCCTTCAAGCGCCTGCACATAAAAGACCCCATGAATGTCGTTTTTGCCCTCATTGTTCCGCACCGTGCAGACCGTTGTCCCCGCCTGCACAAAATCCCCCTCACGGACATTGACTTCACCCACAATACCGTTGCAGGGGGCGCAAACCAAACCGAAGAAATACTGCTTCAACTCATTAACATTATAAGCATTTAACTGGTTGGCCGCCTCCCGCTCGCTCTGGGTTTCGCCCATACTGCTGCGGGAATGCTGCTGGTCCGACATATATTCCGGCATCCGCACATTAACCAGCACATCATCACCTTTCACCACACTGTTGGGAGCGACATTTACAGAATCCACCCAGCCCGCCGAAGGGCTCACAACCCTGATGACCCCCTTGGCATCCAGCAAAAGCCCGACCCCTTCAACCTTAATAATCAGGGCGCCGAAAATTGACCAGATGACCACGGACAAAACCATTATGCCCAAAGCGACCAGCCCCATCCAGCTGACAGAACTTGTAACCGGCAAAAGGGCATCCAACCGGTCAGGCGTCTTTAATTTTTTTAATGATTCCTCCGTAAACAGATCCTTGTTCTGCATCCTTACCACTCCTTAACCGTGAACGAAACCTTTTTATTGCCCGCCATTTCTTCATCATACTGCAGCAGCACAACCTCCCCTGCATTCAACCCCTTGCGGACCAGCACAACCTGGGACGAATAATCCGCAGCCCCCGTTTCCACAGAACGCTTTTCCATAACACCATTACTGTTCATAACCAAAACAGTACTTGCAGAACTCCCGTTGCTATTGCCCAAAGCGGTAAGCGGCACCAGCACCCCGTGCTGTTCCTGAGTAGCGACAAGTATGGCGCTCTGATAGTTTCTGGGTTCCAAATCCCTTGAAGCATTATCAACTTCAAATGTCAAAATCCTCTTTTCCGCACTCTCATTCACAGGAGGTTCAATCTTGGAAACCCTCACACTGTAAAACTTTTTCCAGTCACCCTCCGTAAAAATATGCTTGGTATATAAAGTGTCCAGGTCATTGCCCGGAGAATACTTGGTGCTGTAGACCTTTTTCCGTTCCGAATCAGCAATATATAAACGCATCTCCTGATCAAGCGGTTCCAGTTCATTCAAATCCGCAACAGTCGTCTCATCATCATAAAAATGCAGTTTGCTAAAATCCGCAACCATCATAACAGGAGTCCCCGCCGCCAGATAGCCGCCAATTTTTCTGTAAATAATCTTTACCTCGCCGGCAAACGGGGCTTTCAAAGTCAGCCGCTCAAACATCAGCTGATACTGCTGTTTCTGTGCCTCCATGGCTTTTATCTCCGCCTCCGCACCAAGATACTCCGCCTTGGCAGAATCAAACTGCTCCATGGACACCGCCCCGGAATCCTTTAACTTGTCAAACCTGTTGTAAGTAATCCTGTACTTGTCACGCAAAGTCCTGGCCCTTGCCAACTGGGCATCAATCTCCACCAGTTTGGAATCAATCTCTTCGCTGACCACCTTTGCCAGAACCTGACCCTCCTCAACCAGCTGACCCTGTTGAACATAAATTTCCGTAAGAATGCCACTGTTACGTGAGACCACATCCGCCTGTTTTTCCGCATGCAGTTTTACGGGCCAGTCATTCCAATGCGTCAAAATGTTCCCCTCTTTGGCACGCACCGCCACCAAAGAAACCTTTTGGGAAGCAAAGTTCAGGGCAATATTTCTCTCGTTGCTGTAGTTAAGATAAAAACCATATCCCAAAAGCAACAGCAAAAGAGCAATTACAAGAATTGCTGAAACCAAAAAAACTCTCTTCATAGTTACTCCAAAATTTAATCTTGTTAATTTTACCATAAAATATAATTTTTTTCATCAAAATTTATACTTTTTTACAAAAGAGAATTTTATCAACTCATTATTCCTTTCCGCCATAAATTCCTTTCTATTTTTCCGGCATTCGTCCTGCCACCGAAACGTAAAAAACGTAAAATAATCGCTGATTTTACGTAAAATCTTTACTTTTTACGTAAAATAGGCGATTTACAAACAATTTTTACTGAATGACAATGAGATGAACGCCAAAAAAAATAATGATAATTTCAACTCTCAAAACGCTGCAGACAAAGAAAAAAAACAGAAAAAAAGTCCGCTTAATGCGAACTTTTCTAAAACCTGACACCTGAAACATAAAATATAATCAAGCGCCCATCCTACCATAATTTTTCATTTTTAACTTATAACTTTTTCAGCGACTGGGGGGCAGATTACGCAGAAAACTTGTCACTGCCTACCAACATTGTGCAAAGCGATGCTTTGCCCGGGTGCGGAACCTTGCCTACGGCAAGAACCCGTCCCCCTACAACACACCACTGACCATTGCTCTAATCACTGGAACATTTTACATTTAATTTATAACTTCTAACTTCTAACCTTTAACTCGCAGTGTCGCCGAAGGCGACACGCCTTACATCACCAATGCCACGCCAACCTGGCGGCTCAGTTCTTGTAATTTTTCCATAGACAAACCTGTGGCCTGCATAATAACGACTACGGGCACACTTGACTTTATCAGCGACTTAGCCGCTTCCAGCATGCCTTCCAACTTCCCTCTTGCCTCGCCTCTTGCCTCGCCTCTTGCTTCACCTTCTCTTAACAGCTTATCCAGTATTTCACTCATATTTCTGCCTCCTTCATTTGCTCCGCTCATCTCCGTGAGTTTCAACTCATATCTTGGGTCATTTTCCATAACCCCTAACAACTTCAGCACAGCATCCACGTGTTTGATGGTGTCCTTGCTGGGTTTGTAGTCGTTGGTCATCCTCTTCTGTACAAAATAATCAGCAACTATTTTGAAATCACTTTCAAACATGTTTACCTGTTCCCTGCTCAAGTACGGTATTTCAAATACATGTACTTCGTAATCATTCACATATTTTTGTAGTTCGTCAGGTATGTCCAAACATTCTTTCAGCCGCCTTGGAGCATTCCAGTGTCCTTCCCCAAAGTAGAGTACCAACGTGATAGCAGGGTATCTGTTTTTGCCTTCATTAAGTTGGTTGCGATATACCGCCCCGTCATAACCGATTATTCTGAACGGCATATCCCTATCCGGTTTGGTTTGGTTTTCCAGACCGTAAAAGGCGATACGAATATTTCCTTCTGTACAGTATTTCGCCACATCCCTTTCCTGTTCGTGGAGTTCGCCGTCTATCTTGTAGGCGGAAAGGGAGCCGGCATCCTTCAAGGATTCAGGATTAATGACCCGCTTGCCTTCAAAAAGCAACACATTCACAATATCCGCAAAAACATCATTGTATGATTCAAGTGTTTTCTCAGTTAAATCTTTCTCTGCCATTCCGCACCTCGTGTACTTTTTTGTGATTGAATTATAACACATTCCAAAATTTGTTGCAATCAAAATTGTAACCGGAACGTGTCGTTACTCTCCATGGCATTAGGCCTTAGTGAAGTCAGCACTCTGCCAACTTCCCTGCTCTAATCACAGGAACATCCTACCTTTAATTTATAACTTCTAACTTACAACTTCTAACTTCTTATCGTACTTTCCCCACACCCCCTCTTCTGTCCACCGGACACAATTCAACTCTCCCCAGAGAGAGGGTAACTCTCGCACTATGCTGACCTTCCCTGCCCTAATCACAGAACACCAAATAGAGGTTTCCTAGGATAAGGAGGTTCTCCCCCCGTCACCTTTTCCAACTCCTCATCGGTCAGTTGGTTCTCTTTGACAAACTTTTCAACCTCTTCCTTGCTCTTGCATTTTTGCAGCGTCTCAACCTGCTCCTGGGTCAATTTCTTTTCTGCCATTTTAATTCTCCTCCTTTGTAAGGCACACTTTTATAACACTTTTATGGTAACCAAGAAAAACAGTTAAGAAGTTAGCTATTTTTAGCTAATTATAATTATTCTGCAACCTTTATCATGGCGCTCCCGTTTTGTGCATTAAAATTACGCCCCCCAACTACCTTTTCCAACTCCTCATCCGTCAGTTGGTTGTCCTTGGCAAATTTTTCAACCTCTTCTTTCGTCTTGCATTTTTGCAGTGTCTCAACCTGCTCCTGGGTCAATTTCTTTTCTGGCATGATTTATTCTCCTTTCATTTTTAATTAACCAGCAAAAACCATTATACAAAGTTTAATTATATACGTCAAGTTTAGGCGTGGGGGCAGGGTTCACACTAACATTCCCACTCATAATGCGAAAATCTGTGCCTGGTCAAATTCAACTGTTCACAAAAATGTTCCGCAGTTGCCAATGATGTCACGTTTGTTTCACGAATATGAAATTTTACAAAACAACCACGATATTGTTTCTGTGCCAATCGCATTGCGGTTTCACAATAAAGTATAAAAATGCCACCCCTGCCAAGATATTTTCCGGCAGTGGAAGCAAGTTCCAAGGTGTAAGCCCTTTCACCGGGATGCCTCATAAGGGTGAAGGCCACCGGCTCATTATTTCTTAACAGAATAAAGCTTAGTCCCGTGTCAACGCCTCCATCTTTTGCAAAAATTTTTTGCGGGTCCATGCCACCCTGAAATTCATTGTGATAGGAATTTTTCACATAGTCCTGCTGCTCCATCGTAGCCCCGGCAAAGGTAATCGCTTTCCATCCCTTTTGCCGGAAACGTTGCAGATAGTTGCGGTATTTTTGCCAAAAAAAAGTATTCGTCCACCGGCGGATTTCATCGGTTCCCACCAAAAACTTATATACCCCTTCTTTGGTCACAAACCCCGACTGGAGCAACAACTGCGAAAGAGGTTCCCGGCAACAAGCATCCTTTTCCTCATCTATAAAGCACTCCATGCACCCAACTATCTTTTGCAACTCCCGGATAATGGCACCGGCATAACCCCGCCGCCGCAAGCCGGGGGGAGTGAAGATTTGAAAGATGTGGAACTTCGGGGGCTTGCCCAATATAACAAAAGCGACGGATTCATCCCCCTTTTGCAGGGCATAAACCTCGCCGCCTTCCTTAAACACCCTCACGCCGCAAATATTCAAATATTCGTCGCCAAAATTGGCGACAGCAAACAGGAACGTCAAAACATTAAGTTTTTTCAGCACCAAATTTTCTGCCACGCCAACCATATGTCATATATCTTCCGTTGTACAACTCAACCGGTTCTTATTTACACTTTTCCTCAATGTCACCAGCGCAGGAACTCCCGCCTACAACTTTATCCAAATCCTCATCGGACAATTTCCCGCTTTGGACTATGGACATAACCTTGCGGGCCTTTTCCTCATCCATCTCAAGACCCTGGCTCTTTGCCAAATCCACCACTTCCTTGACATCCTTGCAACCCTGCAATGCGGCCAACATTTTCGCATCCAAATCAACTTTAGCCATTATTTTTTTCCTCCTTTTTTCCCATAAAAGTCAGTGCCAATCCCCTGACAGCAAAATTTTAAACATTGGAAGCAATTGTCCAATTTTATTTTTTTATTTTATCATTTTTCTTTGGAACTGTCAACTTTTTCCCCGTCATTATTGAAACCTATACAAAAAAAATGTATAATATAGTAAAATTTTTTTTGAGGAAAGAAGGAGAAATCATTCATGCTTATTTTGTCAACTCCTGTTGAAATGGTACAAAAATTTATGTATAACCCTATGCTGGAGGCGGAACATTTCGTCACCCGGGCCAAGGCCACAACCGCCATCAAAAAACTGCCCCTGATATTCACGAAAAATTTGAAGCCCTCCGTATTCAACTATGGGGAACACAGAAGGAATTTTCATGCCGTCCACAATACCCTGTATTGCAGCACCGCCCTTTTGAGTGACAGGGAATGGGAAATTTTGCAACAGCCCACAAAGGGTGACGAAGCAACCCTTCAGAAACTGTTCAACGGGGGGTTTCTTGTACCCAAACGGGTGAACGAATTCAGCAAACTGCAAAAATTCAAAACCAAGTTTTTCCGGTTTATAAAACAGGACAGTATCCTGAAACTGGTTATCGCCACCACCACCAAATGCAATGCCCGTTGCCGCTACTGTTTTGAGTGCGACGGATCCAGAAAGGATATGGGGCCGGGGGTGGAGGAAAACATTACCAAATTCATTGACAAACATATCCGTAAAAACAAGGAGGTATATATTTCCTGGTTCGGCGGGGAGCCCCTGCTTAACACAGGACTTATTGACCGGGTTTCACGTCACTGCCTTGCCAAAGGGTACATTTTAAATGCCGCCATAGTAACCAACGGCAGTTTGCTTAACGAAGAGTTGCTGAAGACCAGTTTCCCAAAATGGAAGATTCACAACATAGATACCACCCTGGACGGTACGGCGGACAATTATGCCAAAATCAAAAACTATCTCGCCCCGGAACTGGGCAATTTGGACAGAATCCTGAACAATATTGAACTGGCGGCCAAATATAAAATCCGAGTACGTGTCCGGCTGAATGTGAACAAAAAAAATGCCGAGGACCTGCTGGCTTTGGCGGAACAACTGAAAAAACGCTTTGCCGGCAACAAGTATGTGGTCTGGTATATGGAGCCACTTTTAGACAGCGGGGCGGATATAGACACGGAGGAAGAATGGATAGGGATTATTGAAAAGTTCCTCGCCTTTACCCCCGGCGAAATGAATTTGAACTATTCCCGGATGCTGCCAAAGATTGATTACTGTTTGGCCCAAAGGTCAAGCAGTTTTGGCATTGATGTGGACGGGGATATAAAAATATGTGGGACACACTTTACCCACAGCGACAAAAGCATTGGCAATATCCAAAACTTTGATTCCCGCAAGGACAAACGCCGCAAATACCCCGAAGTGTTGCCCAAATGCCAAAATTGCACCTGGCTGCCCATATGTGGCGGCGGCTGCATCACCAGGCATATCCGCAATGCCCTGGCATGTTCACCCAAAAAATACAGTTTGATTGCCGCCCTCAGACGGCTGGTTAAGTAGGCGTTAGGGTTCAGGGTTCAGCCATCAGGGTTGAGGGAAGTGAACAGTGGACAGAGAACAGTGTACAATTATGGAAACATGTTCCTGCAAACAGAACAAAAAAGTCCGCTTGATGCGAACCTTTTCCCGCCCAGGCGTGGGCGGGGTGGCAATCGTTAGGAACATAAGCAGATTGACGGGGTGGGTCGCTCTCTTCCGACAAGAAGTAGAAAACAGAAAATCTTTTGCCAACTTTCCTGCTCTAATCACAGGAACATTTTACCATAATTTATAACTTCTAACTTATAACTTCTAACTCACAGTGAGCGACCCCACCACCCAAAAAGCAAACTTGCTTTTTGGATACCCCCGCCCCACGCCTGGGGCGGAAAACTTTCGCACACCGCTGACTTTCCTGAAACCTGACACCTAACACTCCCATTCATAGCATGCCATTTTGCACTTGTTGAGATTCAGTTCCCGGCAAAAATGTTCCGCCGCCAATGCTTCCCTGTTCGTTTCTTGGATAAGGTATTTCCCCCGGCACCCCGGATTCCCCATCCTGCCCAAGCGCAGCACCGTTTCACAGTAAAGCATAAAAATGCCGCCCCTGCCAAGATATTTTTTAGCGGTGGAAGCAAGCGCCAAAGTGTAAGCCCCGTCATGGGTGCGTTTCATAAGGGTGAAGGCCACCGGCTGATTTTCTTTCAACAGGATAAAACTTAATTCCGGCTCAACGTCACCATCCCCGGCAAAAATTTTTTGCGGGTCTATGCTGCTCTGAAAGCCGTTGTGATAAGAGTTTTTCACATAGTCCTGCTGCTCCCCTGTTGCCCGGTCAAAGCTGATTACCTCCCACCCTTTCTGCCGGAAGCGTTGAAGATAGTTGCGGTATTTTTGCCAATAAGATGTGTTCGTCCACCGGCGAAGGTCATCAATGTTCAGGAAAAATTGGTATATCCCTTCCTTGGCCACAAACCCCGACCGGCGCAACAACTCCAGAAAAGGAATCTTGCCGGGAAATTCCCATTCCGCATTAAGTACACACTTCAGGACGGCAACTTTCTTTTGCAGTTCCCGCAAAAGTGCCATGGCATAACCCCGCCGCCGCAGGTCCGGCGGAGTAAAAATATAAAGAATGCAAAAGCAATGTTTTTCCCCTGGCTTATCCAGCAAAACAAAGGCGACAAATTTATTCCCCTTTTGCAGGGCATAAACCTCACCGCCTTCCTTGAATGTCTTCTTCCCCCAGGCGTTCAGATATTCATCGTCATAATCGGCAACGGCAAACAGGAACGTCAAAATGTTAAGTTTTTTCAACACAAAATTCTCATCCATAGCAAACAAATTCCCTTACCTCTGCCCTCCCCAAGGCCTGTTCCCAATATGAAAGGAAGGGACATAGGTAAATTCATATTTTTTTATTTTATCATTCATTTCGTGACAAATCAATGTTTTTTGACATATTATTGTAAATAAATCTTTCCTGATGTAAAATGTTAATAAATGTTTATGCACAAGGAGGAAATAATGCTGACCTATACCCAAGTTTTGCAGACCTGGTTTGACAGTATCGGCAAGGACACCGGCTTGGCACTCTTCGGCGAACCTTTGGACAATCTCTATACCGTAACCGCAAAATATGAACAGTCCCTTGGGGAAGAATCACCCGCACGGGAAAAAATCACCCGTTTCGGTCTGGAAATTCCCCTGGCCGGTCAAAGTTATACGGATATTCCTTTCGTCTACTATTTCAAGGATGCCCTTAGGGAAAATGCCGTCAAACCTGTGCTGGGCGTCTCCCTGCCCCTGATAAGGAAAATTGCCCCGCTCTACCATCCTGACCACGCATTTTTTATTGAATTTGATACGGGCAGCCGCAACCAAACCTCCAACCCCTCCCTGTTTTTCAAAATTTACTCCGAAGAAACTGCGGGCAAGATTTTAACCGTTTTACAAGAGGAAAATCCCAATTCCCGCCAATGGGCAAGTTTCGCCAAAACCTGGGAACAAAACAAATCCCGGTGCTTCCTGCGTCAACTTGGCCTGATGCCGGGGAGGGACAATTTGCCCGTACGGGTTGTTTTCCGTATCAATGAAAAAAAACAGGAAGGGGATACTGCCAAGGATTTACTGACATTCTTCAACACCTTTGATTTCCCCTTTTTCTCCCCTGATGTGCTGGAAAAGTTACGCACCATTTCCCGTATCAATTTTGACAATCCCTGCCCCATATGGTACTTTTTGAATTTGGACTTGCTGCCAGACGGCACTTGGGGAAAAACCGTAGGTCTGGAGATTTTCCAAACCGTCCTTGACAAATACAAAACCGTCACCACCCCCATCCACCGTAAAAAAGTTGTGCAATTACTGAAGGATTGGCAGTTGACGGACGGCCGCATCAATCTGATAAATGAGTGCGAAAAAATTTTACTTTTGACAGACGAAGAAACAAAGGAAAATTTTTTGTTCAGTTACCAGCTCAGCCACTTCAAACTGCGTTGGCACGATGGCAAGCCCCTGCCCGCCAAGGCCTATTTCCAAATTGACCAAATCTGAACAACTCTTTTTGCATAAAAAAAAGCACCCAAATTGGGGCTTTTTTTTATGCAAAAAACACCTTTTCATTCCGCCATAATGCTTTACCAGTCGGCAGTACACCGTTCGTTACAGGGGCCATCACAACCACCGCCAACCACCTGACCCAAATCTGCATCGGACAGTTTGTCGTTCTGCACAACGGCAAGAATCTTACCCGCCTTTTCCTCGGTCAAATCAATGCCCTTGCCTTTTGCCAAAGCCACAACTTCCTTGGCATCCTTGCAGCCCTGCAATTCCTCAATAACCTTTTCATTCAATTTAATTTCTGCCATTTTAATTCTCCTTTCACGTCCAGTCAATACCACGCCAAAGTCACCACTTCCTTGGCATCCTTGCAACCCTGCAATACCTCAATCCGCTCTTTAGTTAATTTCAGTTATCACGTTCTAACCCCAGTTGGGAAAACACCTTCCGGGACAACCGCCGTCATTGCCGCAACCGCCAACCACTTTTCCCAAATCCTCATCGGACAGTTTATCGTTTTGCACAAGTCCAAAAATCTTAGCCGCCTTCTCCTCGGTCAAATCAATGCCCTTGCTTTTTGCCAAAGCCACAACTTCCTTGGCATCCTTGCAGCCCTGCAATGCCGCAATAACCTTTTCATTCAATTTAATTTCTGCCATTTTAATTCTCCTTACCAGTCAGTGTTACACCCAAACTGAACGAGATCAGGGCAATCTTCACAGGGCCAGCACTCGCCCCCAACCACTTTTCTCAAATCCTCATCGGACAGTTTGTCGTTCTGCACAACAGCAAGAATCTTACCCGCCTTTTCCTCGGACAAATCAATGCCCTTGTCTTTTGCCAAAGCCACAACTTCCTTGACATCCTTGCAGCCCTGCAATGCCTCAATAATTTTTTCATTCAATTTAATTTCTGCCATTTTGATTCTCCTTTCAAGGTTCAATTGCTTAATGCTTATTTTAATGTAGTTTTTCAAAAAAATCAAGCATTTTTATGTACTATATTGAAATCCGTAATTTTTTATTGTAAAATAAATAACAAGTTTTATAAAAAACATAAGATATTGAGGAGGTATTATTCATGCTCATTCTGTCAACACCTTTGGAAGTAATCCGAAAATTTATGTATAACCCCATGCCCCCGGCGGAAAAATTTGCCACCTACAGAAAGGCAATGAACGCCATCAGCAAAATGCCCCTGGAATATACCCGGAATATCAAGCCATCCGTATTCAACTATGCGGAACACAACGGCAATCTTCATGCAGTTTATAACACCCTCTATTGCAGTACCGCCCTTTTGAACGACAAGGAATGGGAACTTTTGCAGCAGCCCCGGGACGGCGGGGAAGCAGTCCTCCGTGAGTTGTTCGCCGCGGGATTTTTGGTTCCCCGCCGGGTTAACGAATTTACAAAACTGCAAAAATACAAGGCAAAATTCCGCAAACTTTTGCGAAAGGACTTTCCCTTGGGGCTGACCATCGCCACCACCACCAAATGCAACGCCCGCTGCAACTATTGCTTTGAAAACAACATCGCAAGGGCGGATATTACGCCGGAGGTTGAAGAAAACATCCTGAAATTTGTGGACAAACGTATCGGCAAAAACAAGCGGCTGAACATTACCTGGTTCGGCGGCGAACCGCTTTTGAACACAGGACTGATGGACCGGCTTTCCAAGTATTTTCGGAAGAAAAAATATGAAGTGAGTGCCAGCATTGTCACCAACGGCAGTTTGCTGAACGAGGCCATATTGAAAACAGGTTTTCGCAGATGGAAAATCAAGAGAATGCAAATCACTTTGGACGGCACGGCGGAAAATTATGCCAGAATCAAAAATTACATCGCACCCGAACTGGGAAATTTGGACAGAATTTTGCACAATATTGATTTGGCGGAAAAACATAAAATATCTGTCAGCATCCGCCTGAATATAAGCCGGAATAATCAGGAAGATTTGCTGAAACTGGCGGAGCAACTGGACAAACGTTATGCGGACAGCAAGTATGTCAAATGGTACATCGCCGTCCTGCACGGGACGGACGCTTGCTTCACCACCGAAGAAGAAAGAATTGCCACACTGGAAAAGTTCATGGTGCAACATCACAAGCAATTAAGCATAAAAAAAGGGCGGAGTTTGCCAAAACTTGAATTTTGTATGGCACAAATGTCAAGATCTTACTGTATTGATGTGAACGGGGCTTTGAAAATCTGCTGGGAGGATTTCACTTTCAGCGACAATGATATCGGCAACATCCGCCAATTTGACGCACGCAAAGACCAACGCAAAAAACAGTCCCCTCTTCACCCCAAATGTGAACACTGTGTATGGCTGCCCATGTGTGGCGGCGGCTGCATAGCAAGACGGGCAAAAAATGAAATTGAATGTGCCGTACAAAAATACCAAACCATCGCCACCCTAAGACAGTTGGTCAAATAGATTTCAGGCGTCAGGTATTAGGCATTAGGTATTAGGTATTAGGATGGAGGATTTAGGAATCAGGATTCAGGGAAAGTCCACACAATGCCAACTTTCCCAAATCTAATCACAGGAACAACAAATCAGTTAAAAGTTAAAAACTTAAATCTTAAAACTATGGTAATATGTTCCTTTGATTAAAATTAAAAAAGTCCGCTGAATGCTAACTTTTTTCCCGCCCAGGCGTAGGCGGGGTGGATTGCCTATAGGAACATAGAAAGGCAAGACGGGGTGGGTCGCTCTCTACGACTGCACACCAAAACTAAACATAGCACTAACTATTTCTATAATCACAGGAACATTACACCGAAACTTATAACTTCTAACTTACAACTTATAACTTTTTCAGCGACTGGGGGTGCGGATTACGCAGAAAACATTATTTGCATAATGCTGACTCTTGTGCCCCCTGGAGGGGGCTGGCAGTTGCGTAGCAACTGACTGAGGGTGGCGATTAAAGCGGTACTTTCTCTATGCAGTCGCCACCCCACCACCCATAACAAAATTAAAAATTATAAATTAAAAGTTATAAATTATGGTCAATTTTCAGCTTTGCCGAAAATTCCCAATTATAATCAACGGAACATCCTACCTTTAATTTTTCATTTTTAATTTTTAACTTTTCATTTACTTTTGCCCCTTTGGTGGCGGACGAAGGTTCGCAAAAACCCAAATGCTATGCCAAAACCCCTAAAATTTCAACACGTGTTCAATACATGTTGAAATTTTAGGGGTTTTTACAATTGCAGCGAGAAAAATGACAAAGGATTTAGGAAAGTACCGGCACCAAGTGTCCGCTTCACTCAACCCTTATCTTGCCGTCCTTGGCGACACAGGCAAAAACACTGTTCATAACTGCGGTCTTGTTAAGACAAGTACCAATCATATTGGAGAACAAACTTATGGCAATATAGGTTGCAACCGTTTCTTTGGGCAGACCCGCCTGCATCAACAACAAAGTCATAATGGAAATATCACCGCCTGCCACAGGAGGCGTAGCCCAAGCCAACAGATGCACGCTGAGCATCAGCACCATCAGTTCAGGAAAAGAAAGGGTGTGATTATATACGCTCAGCAGCCCCAGAACAACAATAACATTAATCGAATTTAAAGCCGGAACAGCCATTATCTGGCACAATGGCAGGGCGAAATCACGATAATTGGTATCCACGCCCTCATCCTTCAAAGTTTTGTTCATTGCCGGAATACAGGCCGCCGTACTGCAGGTGGTAAATGCCAGCACGCTTATGGGCATAACCCTGGCAAAATGCTTTTTGATATCAAAATGATTCGTCAGTGCAGTCCAATAGGTATCAAACAAAATCAAACTGCCGCACACGGCAAAAAATACCCCTATTACCTTCCACATGGACAGAACTGAATTTATCGTTCCGCTTACCAAAATGTTGGTAAAACTAAGATATACCATCAAGGGCAACAAACCGCAACAGTAATCAATAATAGTCATTAAAACCACATTAATCTCGCTAATCACCCTCTTCACGCCCTTCACCTGCTGATCCAAAATCAACAGCACCGTACCGAAACTGACCGCCAAAAACAATACCTGTAAAGTGTTGCCGCTCATAAAAGGCGCCAAAAAACTGTTAGGCACCACGTCCAAAAAAATTTTATAAACACTGCCAAGCAAATCCAATGAAAACCCGCCGGAAAAATCCAAAACATCAAACACCAAAAGGCCAACCACCGTGCCAGCTAAAAGAGCGGCAAAATCCTTTAACTGGCAATGCTTCACCAGTCCCCCGCCCAACCTGGACAATGTGGTCAAACTGCCCATACCGCAAATAGCGCTGCACACATTAAAGAAAATCAGAAAAGTTGCCACGGCAGCCACCAGCCCCATCAACATATTCAACGTGGGATCAGTCACATACAAACGCAAATCTGTACCCACCTGGGGCGGAAGCGCCCCCACCAGCAACCAGGTCAGCACCGCAAGCACAATGGCCAAACCAATCTTGGCGGAACTGCCAATAGCCAACATGGGCAACTTTATGGTATGGATATTGAAACCATGCTCATACCTGTAAGCAGCCGACAAACCAAAATTGCCCTGCAGCGTTGTAATAAACTCTATGGCCTCGTCCTCCTCACTAAGATGCACTGGGTCACACAAATCCCCTTCCATTTCCAGCCGGACAACAAAACGGCGAAAACGCTGACGGCAATCAACAGTAACCGACTTCCCCTCATTGCCATGTTCCAACCAGTGCAACAAAACTGTCTCCACGCTCAACCGGGCACGGATAACATCCTCTTTGACCTGCTTTTCCCCCTGCAAAAATTCAAAAAGTTCTTGGGAAATCGCATCAATATTTTCAGTTGTCAAACTAAAAATCTTTTTCATCGGCAATAAACCTCTAACGAATCATACTGCCATATTTTTTGTAACTTTCCGGCACGGGTGCCGCAACTATTTTTTCTTCTGTGCCTTGGCAATCGCCCTCACCACATCCAAAACATAGTCCCGTTCCATGTGGCATACTTTTTCGTAAAATTCTTCCGCATCAATCTGTTCGTCCTCAACCTTAAGCACCAGACCGTTGTCGCTTATCACGCGGATGCCAAGGACGGGAACATTATATTTGGAACAAATGGCGGCCACGGCAAAACTCTCCATTTCCTCACTGTCCGTATTGAAAATTCTGTGTATCTCATCAATCTTGTCACATTCCCTGAGCCACACATCCCCGGAGGCCGTAATCCCTTTCACCAGCCGCCCGGCAGTATAAGGAACCTGACAAGCGATATCCAAAAGGTCTTTGTCGCTCTCCATGTAACGGATTTTATCCCACTTGCCTTGGGCAAAAACTTCACTGTCCTGATAATTCCACCCGAAACTGTCGCTGCCCCCGCCTCTCGGAGCGAAAGGGGTAATGTAATAATTATAATAACAGAATTTTTCGCACAATACTATGTCCCCCACTTGCAAATCGTCCCTTTGGGCGCCGGATGTGCCGGTGGTAAGAACGCACAGGGGGTTGAACCGCTCTATTGCTATGGTGGTGGCAGAAGCGGCATTCACCATGCCGATACGGGTTTCCATAATCACCACGGGATAACCGTCAATCTTGCCGAAAGCACAATAATGGCCTGCCACTTCCTTGAATTTCGGTTTTGACATGGCCTGCATCATTTCCTGCACTTCCACCCGCATAGCGCCCATAACCACAATGGGCTTGGCGGCGAAACACGTGCCTGCACAAAGCAATACCATTGCAAACACCAAACTGATAATCTTTTTCATAACAAAACCTCCTTCTATAATCACAAGAGAAAAAGAATTAACATTTAGGAGTTAAGAAAAGTCCGTTTGATGCGAACTTCCCCCTAAATCCTGATTCCTCAACCCAAATTATAATGCTCATCCCACTTCCCGCTGAAAAACCTGCCGTTCAGTACGGAAGTTTTTATATATTCCTTTGCCTCCTGCGAAACACTTTGGTCACTGTCAAATTCCTCAAACAACCTTTCATAACAAAAATTGTTCGTTTCCGGAAAAGTTCTGCCCTTTTCCCTGTCGCCGTCAAAAACCATTGTGGTCTGGACATCCGGGCTCCATCTCTCCCAATGCTGTTTTACATATTCGCAGTTTGGAACCCCGTTCACCATAAAGGCCTTCAAGCAGTTCAAAAAGATAGTTCCCAAATATTCTGCCCCGTCATGCTCAAAGTAATCGTTGCCACGTTTCCATGCGGTCTTGTACTGGTCTGAAAGAAAAGAAAGATATATTCCGTGAACCGCACCATACTTGCTGTGATAATCTTCACTGAAATATTTTTCATCATGGCCGTACTGAAATTTGCCCAGGAATATGGGGGATTTCATCTTTGGATAAAGTTTCTCCGCCACCATTTGTGCATTAAAATACGCCCAAATAATACTCCCGTATTTGCGTGCCAGTTTCTTTTCCATGCGTAGGTTTTCATCATCAGGGTTTTCCTTGGAGCGTTTCTTGAAATAAGGGTCAACATTTACAAAAGCGCTGAACTCGTCCATGCTGGCAAAGGTCAGCAGTGGTACATCATTTGCCAATTCCGCATCAAAGCCGTTTTTAGGAATTACATATCCGTCTGCGAAAAAATGCGGGAACTGGTCCAGGCGTGCCGACGCCAGTGGAAACAGGTTTATCAGCCGTTTCCCATCCTGACTTCGCAACCAATACCTTACCATGGCCTTTTCATCGTCATTTTCACTCAGCAGCCAGGCCTCTGCCGCATCCGTATCCGGTTTGATACCGTCCTGGACAACCAGATCCGCCAATTTTTTTACAAAAAAAAGTAAAGATTTTTCATAGTCGCACACCGTAAGCCCGGAACTGAATGCCACCGCCCTGTGAAACAGTCCTTTGAAAACAGGGGACAACATGGAAATCATTACACTCCGTCCGCCTGCGGAGAATCCGCTGATGGTTACACAGCCGGGGTCACCGCCAAAATTTGCGATGTTCCGCTGTACCCATTCCAGCCCCGCTTTGTAATCCAAAAGTCCGAAGTTGCCGCTGTCCTCCTCCGGGTCACCGGTATGCAAAGCCGGCAACGGGTTATAGGCAAAGATGTTTAATCTGGTTTCAATACCCACAAAAACGATATTCAGCGTTTCGCAAAGTTTGTGTCCCAGCACTTCCTCCGTCCGTCCGGCCTGAAAATTACCGCCATGAAAATACACCAGAACCGGCAAATTTTTCTTATCCGTGTTGGGACGAAAAACATTGAGGGTCAGTTTGCCTTCAATACCCGTCATTTTACTGCCAACCTTTTGCAAATTGGCTTCCCCCACCGATGTGCAGTTCTGTACCCGTTCTATAGGTTCGGGCGGTTGGGCTTTACGCCAGCGTTTCCCCTGTACTGCCCTGTCAGCATAGGCAATGTCAAACCATTCCACAATATTGTGCAGCCGTTTTAACCCACCACGCACCTTGCCGTTTTCTGTTTCCACAATCAGGGGAAACCGTGCCTTGATGGCGGACCTGCCCAGCAAATGCAAAATCAAATCATGCAACAAATCAAAGGAAAACTGTAAATTTCTGTCTTCCTCAGTACGAATGGCGTCTGTTGAAAAATCCCCCGTGTCCGGGTCCAAATAGTATTTCAGTGCATCCACTGCACCAAGAACTTTACTTACATAAGCAGGAAAATCCATATCCTGCAAATAGCCGTAACTCTTCAAAACATTGAATATGCCCTGCAAATCCCGCTCCTCTTTCAAAGCGTCCATAACTTCCTTATCCGAAGAAATTTCCTTGGACAATTTGCCAAAAAATTGCATATCCAATCTGTCGCTTGCCGTCATAATCCTTTGCCTCCACCTTCCAACTGTAAAACATATTTATGCAAAAAGTCAGCACCCAGCCAACTTCCCTGAAACCTAATTGCATAATCACAGGAACATCCTACCATCCCTACGCCTTATGCCCTACGCTCTACGCCTTATCCTTCCCCTGTATCCTAATTCCTTTATCCTGTAACCTGACACCTGAAACCTGAATCAATTATACCACAAAAACTCTTTTCTTGTAATTAAAAACTTTAAGAAACCACCTCTTACTTTTCCAAACAAATTTTAACACCTTCACAATTCATTTTCAAAAAAAATTATTTATATTCATAGAACCTCTTGGCTTCCAATCGTGAAACATTTATCAAAAATCGTGATAATTATATAATTATCGGAAAAATAATATAATTATCTCAATTTACGGATAATTTTTGCTCTTTGAAAACAAGTTGCAAAGGACTATGAAAGGTCCTGTCAAGAATTATGTGTAAACGTTTTCTTCAAGATTTAGTCCGACACCATATACCTCATCAAAAATCTGATTTATTTCTATACTCGTTTCTTCAAATGGAAGGGCGGACTTAAAATATTGTCCTTCATTATAGTT
>JAZLLX010000143.1:0-14962 GCA_045598345.1 Acidaminococcaceae bacterium
AGATTGTAGGGGGACGGGTTCTTGCCGTAGGCAAGGTTCCGCACCCGGGCAAAGCATCGCTTTGCACAATGTCAGCACAGAGTGACAAGTTTTCTGTGTAATCCGCACCCCCAGTCGCAACCACGTTCCTAAAAGCGACAGGGCAGATTGTCAAGTAAGTGCAACACTAAAAACTTCATTAGCGGATTTCCAATCGTGCATTTTTCTTGGACGGTTATTTATTTCATCTACTGCTTTTTGCACATCGTCCTCGCTTATATTTCTAAAATCAGTTCCTTTTGGAAAATACTGTCTTATTATGTCATTTGCATTTTCGTTTGTCCCTCTTTGCCAAGGTTTGTGCGGTTCTGCAAAATATATTATTGTTTCTAAGTCCTTTTCAATTTCGTGGAATTTTGCAAATTCACTGCCGTTGTCAAAGGATATGCTGTGTACCGGCTTGCCTTTCAACAATCGTACCACACATTTCCTCACTTCTTCGGAATCTCTTGTATCAACTTTTCCTGCTAAAATTTCACGACTTTTCCTGTCCGCAAGAGTAACAAGCGCACCTTTGCCGATACCGCCATATACGGTATCCCCCTCCCAGTCGCCTATTCTGGTACGTTCCACTATTGCTTTTGGCCATTCCGGAATAATTCTGTCGGGGTGAATGGTCATACTGTTTTTGTGTACCAAATGCCGGTTTTTCCCTTTACGTCTGAGATTCTTTTGCGGTGTTATATCAGGAAATTTCCTGTCTTTGATATACCTGTATATGGTACTGAAACAAATACTTGAACCGGGATGTTCTTTACGCCATTTGGCCGCTATCTGTTCTGGAGACCATAACTTGTTAAGTTTTTCCACTACATATGAATACAGTTCTGAATTTTCAGGTATTGCCTTGTAAGATGATTTTCTTCTTCGGAGGATGGTCTTGACTTGAGCACCCCAGTAATGATAATTGTATTTGTTGCCGGGTGATTCTTTTGGCTTTTTGGAAAAGTTTCGTTTGATTTCCCTGCTGATGGTTGAAGGACTGCGACCAAAAAATTCAGCAATAGATCTGATACTTGAACCAGAATTTAAAAAAAGATGTAGATAAAATCTTTCTTCTTGTGTAAAATGTGTGTAGGATTGCATAGCGATTCTCCTTGTAAGATTTTGTTTGTTGTTTTTATTTTACACGAGAATCGTTGTGCAATCTACTTTTTAAGTGTTGCACTTCATATTATAATTTGCCCAGCCCCCGCAAAGGTGGGGGCTATTTACGTTCCTGTAATTAGAATATTTATTTGTAGGGGCAGGTTTGCAACCTGCTCGAGGAACAGGCGATAAGAGAAGAAAGTACGGGCGGGTTTGAAACCCGCACCCTACGGGGGAAGTTGTAAGTTATAAGTTTATGAATGCTTCGCATAATGCAAAAACTCCCACCGCAAGCGGTCCCCCCTCTTTAAGAAAGAGGGAAAAAAGTTCGCATTATGCGGACAAGTTTTCTGTGTAATCCGCACCCCCAGTCGCCTTTCTGTGTTCCTATAGGCGCCAGCCCCCGCAAAGGCGGGGGCTACTCATGTTCCTGTAATCTATTTATATAATCACAGGAACATATTACCATATTTGCTCTTTATTCTTTGTTCTTTGACATTTATTCTTGTCGGGGAGAGCGACCCCACCACCACACTTCGTGTGGTCCCCCGCCCCTTTATGGGCGGACGAGGATTCGCATTGTGCGGACTTTTTTATTGGTTGAAAAAAACTAATTTTCCCTCTTGACTTTATGAATCTCATATAGTATAATTAGCCATACGAAAGTCATATAGTGATATAAAAATATGAGTTTCCACAAAGATATGATGTTGTTCCCCAAGGGGGAAAGAAAGGCGGTGGATTATGCCAACCGTAACTGAACAAGCGGTTTCAACAATTCAGGTAATTCAAAACTTCTACAAGATTGCAGGCGAAAAGGGCATCAGCATTAAGGATGTTGAAAAGGCCGGCGGGTTCAGTGTGGGTTATTTGAAGAGAATTTTGAACGAGGGCGTTGAGGTCAAATTGAGCGTCAACGCTTTGGCGGGAATTTGCAAACTGTTCGGAATGTCTTTGGACGGGGTGGTATATTATCACACCAAGTCCGGCAAGTTGGTTCCCAAGGCAGTTTCAATATTCATCTCCCAGGTCATTGCGGACACAGGTTCCAAGATGTTGAACTGGCAGGCCACAGAGAAGAATTTCATTGTGGATTCGGCGGTGCAGAAATTTGGCTATACCAATGTGAAGACCAAAAAGGCACAGGGTTACTTTACCATGGTTGACGACAAGCGGACGATTTACCTTTACAAGGTCAAATATCAGCGTAAGGTGACGGACGAGGTTACGGCATCGGGTGACGGTTATGAACTGTTTATGTCTGACGAATATGATGTTTATCCGGTTGTGTCCGCAATGGATGAGGTGACTATAGAGTTGTTCAATTTGCTGGAAGACCTTGAAAAGGGCATCAAAAGGCAGATTGAAGAAACCAATGTTAATGAGCATGTAAAAGATATGATTTTCAACTACTTGGCGGGGAGGCAGGATCTCCGATGAAATCATTATCTTCCTTATATAGAACGCTTAAAGAAAGGAGGTACACCAAAATGTATTTCAACAAAGACCCTTGCAGGGGATGTTGCAAAAGGAAAAAGCACCCAAGGTTTAAGTGTAGTTAAAAACCCCAAGTGCTTCCTCATGGAATGGTGTTACCATGACTAAAGATAATCTATTTTAACACATTCCATGTCCTTTGGCAAGTATCGTTTTTTAAAATAAATTTATGACGCCGGCAAGAGCCGGCAGAAAGTGAGAAAAAATATGAGTAATATTATTAAATCAAAGGTAAGCAACCGCTTACTGTTAGCATTAAATGCAGGGACTGACGTTAATGGCAATGCTGTTACGGTCAGCCGTTCAATCAGTTACATCAACCCTGAGGCGACCGCCGAAGAGATGATGGCTTGTGCGGAGGCACTGGACGCACTGTATGAAAATACGGTAACTTCAGTGTACAATGTGCAGAAAAACCTTCTTGAGAAGGTAGAAGAGGAGGACGAATAAGATGGATAATGATGTAACGAAAACGCTTGTCACGAAGTATGATACTCCGAGCGGCTATGTTCATACCATTAACATCGTGAACCTTAAGGATGATTTGTCTTTGGAAACTGTGACTACACAGATGGAAAAGATTATTGAATCCGATGCGGTGCTTACTGCAAAGGGCGAACATCTTACTGGTGTTAACAAGGCATATTACAAAATTGTTACTATTCAGGAACTTCAACCTGAAGACGGTGAATAGGCGATAGTTTTGTCCCTGCCTGCCCGCAAATCCTTAAGTCCCTCTGGTAACAGGGGGGCGTTTTTTAATGCGGAATGCGTAATTCGCAATGTGGAATCTAATTAAGAATTAGGAATGCAGAATTAAGAATGATGGTAGGATGTTCCGGTGATTATGTTTTGGGGTTCAGGTGTGCGGGGTTATGCGAACCCTCGTCCGCCCATAAAGGGGCGGGGGACCGTCTAAAGGAACATAGAAGGACGGTGGTGGGGTGAGCAATTAGGTTGTCACTTTCTGTTGAAGATGTGAAATATGCGGAGTTTTCCCCACACCCTTTTATTCCCTCTCCCCGGGGAGAGGGTCAGTCCGCATTTAGCAAACAAGTTTTCTGCGTAATCCGCACCCCCAGTCGCCTTTCTGTGTTCCTATAGGCGCCAGGCCCCCCAAGGGCGGGGGGTATTTAATCACAGGAACATATTACCACAATTACTCATTACTCATTACTAATTACTCATTATCCTGACCCCTGACACCTAAAATTGACTACTACTTTAATGTATGGTATAATACAAAGCACTTATACACTGTTTTGATGGTTTATAAGTATTTGTAAATATATTAAGTTTTTAAGGAGAGAGAAAATGGACGATTATTCCAAGACGTTGAATTTACCCCAAACTGAGTTCCCTATGCGGGCGGGCCTGCCGGAGCGGGAGCCGGAGATTTTGAAGTTCTGGTATGAAAATGATATTTATGGCAAGCGGCAGAAAGCCCATGCCTCCTGTCCCAAATGGGTGCTGCATGACGGTCCCCCCTATGCTAACGGCCGTATTCACATGGGTACTGCGTTGAACAAGATTCTGAAAGATATTATCATGAAATATAAATATGCCCGGGGGTTCAACACCCCCTATATTCCCGGCTGGGACACCCACGGTTTGCCCATTGAGCATGCGGCCATCAAGGAACTGGGCTTGAACCGGGAGGAGATTGATGCCCTGACCCTGCGTAAGAAATGCCAGGAGTTCGCCTTGGAATGGCTGGACAAGCAACGGAGCGATTTCAAACGCCTGGGCGTGCTTGGGGACTGGGAACATCCCTATGTCACTTTGCACAAGGATTTTGAGGCGGAGCAACTGCGTGTTTTCGGCAAGATGGCGGAAAAGGGTTATATTTACAAGGGCAAGAAGTCCGTATATTGGTGCCCCCACTGCGAGACCGCCCTGGCAGAGGCGGAGATTGAATATGCAGAGCAGAAGACCCCCACAATTTTCGTGAAGATGCCTTTGGTGGACGACAAGGGCAAGTTGCCTGAGGTGGCAAAGGGCAAAAAGGTGTTCTTTATCATTTGGACAACAACCCCCTGGACCATGCCCGCCAATGTGGCGATTGCCCTGAACCCCAAGTTTGAATATGCCTGGGTGGAATGTGACGGTGAGGTGTATGTTCTTGCCAAGGATTTGCTGAAGGAAGTTGGGGATGCCTGCGGCAAGGATTTGGGCAAGGTGCTTGCCACCAATTTGGGCAAGGAACTGGAGGGCCTGGAGTGCAAACATCCTTTTGAATATATGGACAGAAAGTCCGTTGTGATTTTGGCGGATTATGTCACTTTGGATGCCGGCACGGGCTGTGTGCATATCGCCCCGGGTCACGGCGTGGAGGACTTTGAGGTCGGCCTGAAATACAAATTGCCCATTATTTGCCCCGTGGACGAAAAGGGCAAACTGACTGCGGAGGCAGGGGAGAGGTTTGCAGGGATGTTTGTTTTTGATGCCAATATTCCTGTTTTGAAATATTTGGCGGAAACCAATGTGCTTTTGGGCAAGGCGAACATCAAGCACCAGTACGCCCATTGCTGGCGTTGCAAGAATCCGGTAATTTTCCGCGCCACCAGCCAATGGTTCGCTTCCGTTGACGGTTTCCGTGAGGAGGCGTTGAAGAGTATTGCCAACGATGTGCAATGGATTCCTGCCTGGGGTGAGAGCCGTATTCATAATATGGTGGCGGACCGGCACGACTGGTGCATTTCCCGCCAGCGTACCTGGGGCATGCCCATTCCTGTGTTCTATTGCGAGGACTGCGGCGAGCATTTGGTTAATGAAACAACTATTGAGCATTTGGCAGGGATTTTTGAAAAAGAGGGCAGCGATGCCTGGTGGGCCCACGAGGCAAAGGATTTGCTGCCGGAAGGTACAAAATGCCCGAAGTGCGGCGCCACCCGTTTCCGCAAGGAAACGGATATTATGGACGTGTGGTTTGATTCCGGCTCCACCCACAGGGCGGTGGCAGCCAAGAATCCTGAACTGGCATGGCCGGTGGATATGTATTTGGAGGGCAGTGACCAGCACCGGGGCTGGTTCCAAAGTTCCCTGCTGACCAGTGTGGCGGTGATGGGGAGGGCTCCTTACAAATCCGTCCTGACGCACGGTTATGTGGTTGACGGGGAAGGCCGCAAGATGAGCAAGTCCGTGGGCAATGTTATTGTGCCCCAGGATGTTATCAACCAATATGGTGCGGATATTATCCGTCTGTGGACCGCATCCAGCGACTACAAGGCGGACATCCGCATCAGTCCCAAAATTTTGAAACAGATGAGTGATGTGTATCGCAAGATTCGCAACACCATCCGTTATCTCTTGGGCAATCTGGATGATTTTGATTATGCCAAGGACAGGGTTGCCTACAAAGATATGCTGGAACTTGACCGCTGGGCTCTGATGCATTTGCAGATGTTGAAGAAGGAAGTTACGGCGGCTTATGAAAGTTATGATTTCCATGTGCTTTACCACGCTATCCATAATTTCTGCACGGTGGAGATGAGCGCTTTCTATTTGGATATTTTGAAAGACCGGCTTTACACGGAAAAGGCGGACAGCGTGGCACGCCGCAGCGCCCAGACCGCCATGAGCGAAATTTTGACGGATTTGGTGGTAATGCTGGCACCGGTGCTCAGTTTCACAATGGAAGAGGTTTGGCAGTTCATGAAGAAGCCGGCAGATGCCCCCAGCAGTGTGCAGCTTATGCCCTGGCCGGAGATTAAAAATGAATATGTGGACGAGGCGCTGGAGAAGAAATGGGACGATTTCATTGCCATCCGGGGTGAGGTTACCAAGGTTTTGGAAATGGCAAGAAGGGAGAAGAAGATTGGCAACAGTTTGGAAGCTGCAGTGGAACTTTATGCGGAGGGTGAGGCCTTTGAAATTTTGAACAAGGTGGCAAGCGATTTGCCTGCACTGCTCATTGTTTCCCAGGCAACTTTGCATAAGGATGGCAAAGGTGAGACAGCGACAGAACGGCAGGATCTGACCATTACGGTCAAGAACGCCACGGGCGGGAAATGCGAGCGTTGCTGGATGTATAGCGAGACCGTGGGCAAGGATGCGGAGCATCCCACTTTGTGCGCCCGTTGTGCAGGAGTGTTGAAATAAGAAAATGCGTATAATAGTGGCCGGGGCAGGGGAGTTCGGGCTCAGCGTGGCCCAACTGCTGACGGCGGAAAATTTTGATGTGGTGCTGGTGGACAACAGTCATGACAGGGTGCTGGCGGTGCAGGGGGCTGTGGATTGCATGGTGCTGGAGGGCAATCCCTGTACCAAGTCCTTGTTTGCCCGGCCGGATGTGGCCCAGGGGGATATGTTCATTGCCTGCCTGCCCCAGGATGAAATGAATATGGTTTCCTGTATGCTGGCAAAGCATTACGGGATTCCCAAGACCGTGGCCTGTGTCCGTGAGGCGGACTACATGCGTTATGAAAAGGACTTTGTTCATGAGGAAATGAAGATTGATTTGCTCCTGAACACGGATTATATTTTGGCCAAGGAAATTGCCAAGATTCTGACCGCATCCAGTTCTTTGGAGGTGGAGAATTTTGCCGGTGGCAAGGTGAAAATGTTTGAGGGCAGAATCGCCGAGGATTCCGCTTTTGCCAACAAAACATTGAAGGATTTGCAACTGCCCCAGGACATTTTGGCGGCCTTGGTGCTGCACGACAAGGATGTGATTGTCCCCGGCGGGGACACCGCTTTGGCGGCGGGGGATTATGTTTATTTCGTGGGCATGGCGGAAAACATTACGGCCTTTGAAAAAAATTTCACCACGGTGTACAACAGACCCAAGAAAGCACTGCTAATCGGTGCGGGACGGACGGGAAGGTTCACCGCACCCCTTTTGGAGAGGCGGGGGCTGCAGGTGAAGATTATTGAAAAGGACAGGGAACGCTGCCAACTTTTGGCGGGGGAACTGAAGTCCGGCATTGTGCTTTGCGGTGACGGTACCAATGTGGATTTGCTGACGGAAGAAGGGGTTGCGGAAGCGGATGTGGTGGTGTGCATCACGGACGATGACAAGTTGAATCTAATGGTGGCCCTTTTGGCAAAACACCTTGGCGGGAAGCGTACTTTGGTACGGGTGGACAATGGCGATTTTGTGGATTTGATCAGCAAGGTGGGGGTGGATGAGGTGCTTTCCACCCGTTCCCTGATGGCGGAGCGGCTGTTGCGTTTCGTGCATGGGGAGGACTTGCTGCATGTTTCCGTGCTGGACGATGTCCAGGCGGAGGCGTTGGAATTGGCCGTAGGCGCTGGCAGTGCGGCGGACGGCAGGACGGTCAAAGATTTGGGGATGCCCGCCGATGCCTTGCTCTGTGCGGTGGTCAGGGGGGATGAAACCTATATCCCCAAGGGGAACACGGTGCTGAACGCCGGCGACAGGTTGGTGGTTTTGACGAAAAACGGGGATGTTGCGGCTATAACCGGTATTTTTGAAAGCAGGAACTGATAATGAATTTCAGGTTTGTGGCTTTTGTTTTGAGCAGGTTGTGCTTTGCCTATGTGGCAGTGCTTGGCATACCTGCTCTTGCTGCCTTATTGGCGGACAAACCTCATATTGTTGACTTTGTTATGAGTATGCTGCCCCCTCTTGTATTAGGGGGATTTTTGCGTTGGTGGGGACAGAGGTTCAAAGGGCATCTGAATGTGAAAGATGCTGTTTTAATCATGGTTGCGGGGTGGGCAGGCATTTGCCTTTTCGGTATGCTGCCCTATGTTTTCGGTATGCCGGAACTGGACTGGGCCACCTGCCTTTTTGAGAGTACCAGCATGTGGACCACCACCGGCGCCACCACTTTGGAATCCCTCAGGGATTTGCCCGTAAGTTTTATGGTGTGGCGCGCTTTGGGGCATTGGTGCGGTGCGGTGGGGGTTATTCTGCTGTTCCTGTTCCTGCTGCCCCAAATGTCCAGCGGCAGCGAGTTCATTCTCAGTGCGGAATTGCCGGGACGGGGGCTGGAACTTACTCTGCCCCATATCAAACAGAGCGCTGCGGTGGTCATCGGTATTTTTGTTGCCATGAATATTGTGGAAACCCTGCTCCTGATGCTGGGCGGCCTGGGCGTTTGGGAAGCGCTGAATATGGCGGTGGCCACGGTTGCCACCGCCGGCATATCCTTTTTCCATGACGGGGTGATTGTGTTCAGGGATGCTTACATCCAGTTTGTGTGCCTGCTTTTTATGTTTTTGGGCGGCATCAATTTTACCCTGTGGTTCAAATTGCTCCGTTGGGACTGGCAGGGAATCAGGGAGGATGCGGAGCACCGTTATTATATTCTGTGGATAATTGTGGCCGCCCTGCTTTTGGCTTTCGGCCTGTGGCGTGTCAATTACTATGATTTTGCCGATTCGTTAAAGTACGGTGTAATGATGAGTTTGAGTTATATTTCCACCACGGGTTTTGCCTTTGACAATTTGGACAAGTGGCCGGAATTTTGCCAGGCGGTCATGATGATTATAATGTTCACCGGGGGCTGCAGCGCCTCGGCGGCGGGTGGATTGAAAATTATCCGTTGCACCATCATTATAAAGGCCTTCTGGTGTGAGATTAAGCGGTTTTTGCACCCTAACATTATTTATTCCGTAAATTACGGGGGGAAGGCATTGCCGCCCGCTGCGGTGCGTTCGGTGGTGAAGTTTTTCTTTTTGTATGTGTTAGTTTTTGCAGTGCTTACTTTGGCGGCATCCTTCACGGGCATGGGGCTTAAGGAGTCCTTCACTATGGTGGGAAGTTGCATGAGTTCCGCCGGCTGTTTCTTTGGCAGTGCGGGGCAGGGTTCGTCCCTCTCCACAGTGGGGGTGATGCCAAAATTTATCGCTTCCTTGGCAATGCTCCTGGGACGTATGGAATTTACCACTTTGCTGGCGGTGCTGCATTGGAATTTTTGGCAGGAAAAATAGTTTATGCTGGGACAGAACAAGGATTCTAATTTCATAAGTTCACGCAGAATGATTGCGGTGATTATTTTGGCGTATTTGGGTCTGGCTGCCCTGGCGGGGCTGCCCTATTTGGGTTGCGGCAATTTTTCACTTGTGGATGCATTTTTTGAGGGGATGAGTACGGTGACTTTGACCGGTTGCACGACGGTGCTGTTGCCGGGAAGTTTGCCTGGCTGGGTTTTGGTCTGGCGGAGCGTGATGCAATGGGTTTGCGGCTATTTCACCATTTTGCTGTTCATTATGGCGCTGCCCAAAATATTTCACAATTCCATGTGCCTGTTCAATGGGGATTTGGGGGATTATCACAACTGGCGGATTTTGCCGGACGGCTGCTCCGCATGCCGTAATTTTGCTTTGCTTTACGCCGGGTTCACGGTGCTGGTATTTTGCGGTCTGATGTTTTTGGGAGTGCCTGTTTGGGAAGGTTTCCACTACGCTTGCGGGGTGGTTTCCACAGCCGGGTTCAACTTGCAGGACGGGGCGGTTCTGCAGGGACTGGGTGACGGGGCAAAAATTTTTATGGCAGCCGCCATGTTGCTGGCGGGGGGCAATTATCTTTTCTATTACGCCTTGTTCAAACAACAGGCCGGCAAAAAAACTGATGAGGAATTCAGTTTCTATATTGGTTTTGTCTTAGTGGCGGCGGTATTTGTAATTTGCAATATGTGGTACGTGGGCTACGAAGGGGCGGCTTGGACGGATGTTTTCTGTCAGGTGGCCAGTTTCGCATCCACCACGGGCTATATGTTCACGGACTGCAACACCTGGCCGGTGTTCAGCCGCTTTGCACTGGCCTGTTTCTGTTTCACGGGGGCCTGTGCCGGTTCCACGGCGGGGGGCTTAAAAATGGTGCGGTGCCTGATTTTGCTCAAACAGTTCAACTGGGACGTGAATGCGGTGTTCCACCCCAAAATGCTGGAAGGGGTGCCTTTCAACGGCAAGAGGATTTCCTCCCAGGTCTGCTATGCAATATCCTTTTATTTCTTTGCCCATTTGCTGATGGTCTGCCTGGTCGCTTTGGGGCTTGCCCTTAATGACTGCTCCTCCGTGGAAGCATTTTTCACTGCTGGGGCGGCCCTTGCCAATTCCGGGGGAATTATGAGTTCAACCGCTTTGGGGGGCAATTTTGCCAATTTCACCTGGGCGGGGAAGGTCTTTCTTATGCTGGGTATGCTGGTGGGGCGCCTGGAGATTTTTATGCCTTTGGCGTTGTTCCTGCCGGAATTTTGGCACAAGGATAAAAAGTGGTAGAATATAAAATTAGAAAAAGCTCTTGTATTATTTAAGTACAAGTGATATAATACACCCCACGTCTGTTTTGAGGACGCGAAAACACACGCAGAAGGATGGGCTGCTGGTTCCGTTTGGACAACGGTGGCAGCAAAAAGAATTCTGCGGAGGAAAAAACTTTTAGGAGGAAAGAACTATGTCCGTAATCTCAATGAAACAACTGTTGGAGGCCGGCGTACATTTCGGTCATCAAACCCGCCGTTGGAACCCGAAGATGGCAAAATTCATCTTCACGGAAAGGAACGGCATCTACATCATCGACTTGCAGAAAACTGTGAAGAAGATTGATGAAGCGTATGAATTTTTGCGTCAGGTTGCCGCTTCCGGCAAGAATGTTATTTTTGTCGGCACCAAAAAGCAGGCCCAGGAGGCGGTGAAGGAAGAAGCGCTCCGCTGCAATATGTTCTATGTCAACGAGCGTTGGCTGGGTGGCATGATGACCAATTTCAAGACCATCCAACAACGTATTATCCGTTTGCGTAAACTGGAAACCATGGAACAGGACGGCACCTTTGAACTTCTGCCCAAGAAGGAAGTTGGCGTGCTCCGTCATGAAATGGAAAAACTGGAAAAATATTTGGGCGGTATCAAAGATATGAAGAAACTCCCGGGAGCAATCTTCATTGTTGACCCCCGCAAGGAACATAATGCAGTAATGGAAGCACATAAACTGGGGATTCCCGTTATCGGCACTGTGGACACCAACTGCGACCCGGACGATTTGGATTACCCGATTCCCGCCAACGATGATGCTATCCGTGCAGTCCGCCTTCTGACTGCCAAAATGGCAGATGCTGTTTTGGAAGGCCGTCAGGGCGAACAGGTTGCGGAAAACGCCGCACCTGCAGAAGAAACTGCTGAAGAAGTAAAAGACGCTGAATAAGAAGGAGGATAAGAATGGCTGATATTAGTGCTGCATTAGTAAAAGATTTGCGTGAGCGTACTGGCACCGGCATGATGGACTGCAAGAAAGCGCTTGTTGCCTGCGAAGGTGATATGGACAAGGCGATTGACTTTTTGCGTGAAAAAGGATTGGCCGCCGCCGCCAAAAAGGCAGGCCGTATTGCGGCTGAGGGTATTGTGGGCGCCTATGTTGCTGCGGACAGCAAGGTGGGCGTAATTTTGGAAGTTAACTGCGAAACCGACTTCGTGGCAAAGACCGACAATTTTAAGGCATTGGTGGATGAAATTGCCGCTTTCGTTGCCAAGAGCAATCCTGCGGATGTGGAGGCACTTTTGAAGAGCGAAATTGCCGCCGGCAAGACCGTGGAAGCATTGGTTACAGAAGCAGTTGCCAAGATTGGCGAAAAGATTAGCGTCCGCCGTTTTGCCCGTTATGAAACCGACGGCATGGTTATGAGTTATATTCACGGTGGCGGCAAGATTGGCGTGCTGGTGAATATGAAGGGCGGGGATGCGGAACTGGCTAAGGACGTGGCAATGCAGGTTGCCGCCGCCAACCCCGGTTATCTGAAGAGGGAAGAAGTCCCCACCGCCGAACTTGACCACGAAAAGGCAGTCTTGGCAGAGCAGGCCCGCAATGAAGGGAAGCCGGAAAAAATTATTGAAAAGATGGTTATGGGACGCATTCAAAAATACTACAAGGAAGTATGCCTGGTAGAGCAGGAATTCGTCAAAGACCCGGACCAGACCATCGGCAAACTTTTGGCAGCAAAGAATGCGGAAGTTGTTGCTTTTGCCCGTTTCCAAATGGGCGAAGGGCTGGAAAAACGTTCCGATGATTTTGCGGCAGAAGTTATGGCTCAAGTGAAGGGCTGAGCGGATATAAAAATTCCTATTGACTTTAATAGGGATTTCTATATAATATATGTGAAAGTGGCATGTGCCACCAATTTGTTTAGGAGAAAAAATTATGAAAGAAGACAAAACCCTAACCTGTGCCGATTGCGGTCAAGAGTTCGTATTTTCCGCATCTGAGCAAGAATTCTACGAAGAAAAAGGATTCACCAATGAGCCGAAGCGTTGCCCCGCTTGCCGTAAGGCACGCAAACAACAACGCAACAGCAACCGTGTAATGCACACTGCTGTTTGTGCCGCTTGCGGTAAGGAAACCACGGTACCCTTTGAACCGAGGGGAGATCGTCCGGTTTACTGCCGTGAATGCTTTGACGCTCGTCGGGAAAACTGAGAATAAAAGCGAACTAAAAATCCCCACTCTCACACAGAGTGGGGATTTTGTCTATTACAGGAGATAGTTATGGAGATGGATTTTGCCGCACTTCTTTGGGCGCCTTTTGATTACTTTTTGCGTGGGGGTATTTGTATGTGGCCCCTGTTGGCTTGTAGCATCGGCGCTATATTTTTAGGTTATGAACGCTATCAATATTACAAGGAAGCAAAGTCCGGCACGAAGTTTGTGCTGGACTTTGAAAAGATTATGAACAGGGGTGATTTGGCGGCGGCCAGGGAATATGCCAGCCGGAACTCCGGTGACGGGGCCGCCCTCTGCGTTGATGTTTTGGATTCCTACAAGGACTACGGCAAGCGGTTGCAGTCCGTGGTGTTTTTCAAAATAGACAGGATTATGGGGAAGATGAACGAGCACATGAATATGTTGGGGGTCATTATCGGTTTAAGCCCCATGTTGGGCCTGTTAGGCACCATTACTGGCATGATTTCCTCATTCAATGCCTTGAATGAACGGACAACCAATCCTATGGCGGTTACCGCCGGCATCGGTGAGGCACTGATTACAACAGTTTTCGGGTTGGTTATTTCCATTGCCGCCATGTGTATTCATGCCTATCTCACCCGCCGTATCAAGGATGCGGAACTGGATTTGGACGAGATTGGCGCTGTTTTAGTGGATGTTTTAGGCGAGAAAATCAAGGAGTAATTATGCGTGTCAGACGGAACCGTATAGATGAAAATTTGCCCCAGCCCATGCTGAGCCCCATGATTGACATGATTTTCCTCCTTCTGGTATTTTTCATTGTCAGCACTATGTATATGGTGGAAATAAAGACCATTCCCATAAAAATGCCCACCGCCGCCCATACCCAAACGGTTACCAAATCCACTTTTGTGGTGACGGTGAAGCAGGACGGCACAATTTATTTGGATGACGACAAAATTGATTTGCCGACCCTGTGCGAGAATGCCAAGGGACAACTGGCGGTGGATGAGAACTTTGCCGTTATCATCCGTGGGGACAAGGGTGTGGAATACGGTGCGATTATCAAACTGATGGATGCCTTGAAAGGGGCGGGCATTACCAGGTTCGGACTGGCAACGGAAACCGGGAAAAACAAATGAGATTAAGCGATAAGGTCAGATATCAAAGGGCATGGATGGTTTCTCTCGCCGCCCATTTGGGCGGCATACTTTTAATTGTGTTGTTGGGTTTTATCTGGCCCACCCCCGTTGATGATATTATAGAAGTCACTTTGGCCGCAGGGGATGTGAATTCTGTGGTTGACACGGGAGCGAAGGAAGTGCCGCAACAGGAAGAAAAAAGGGAGCGGCAGGAGCAAAAGGTTGTGGAAAAGGATGAAATCGTTGACCCCAATCTTAAACCCAAAGCGAGCGAACCTCAGGAAGCAAAGCAAAAACAAACCGCACAGAAAGCGGCAGCAGGAACAAACAGTAATGCCCCCGCAAAGCATGGTGACGGTGGTAATGACGAATATACCAGTATGCCTAAAGCGTTGAAAATTGTTAAGCCGGATTATCCGCCGGCGGCAAGAAATCAGGACAAGCAGGGATCGGTGCAGGTCAAATTGCTCATCAGCAGCCGGGGCGTGGTGGAGCAGGCGGAAATCATTAATTCCGGCGGCTACGCCCCTTTAGACGAGGCGGTGCTGAAAGCGGTATACAAATGGCGTTTGGCGGCCGCCAAAAACAAATTTGGCAGACCCTGCGCCTGCCGTGTAATAGTGCCGGTAAAATTTCAACTTAAGGATTGAAGAATATAAAAAGTTGCGTAACACCCGGCGGGTGTTACGCTACTTTTATGTTTTTTACATTACAATTTGAATTTTACCCTGTCGCTGGAGATGCGTGTCTTCTTGTCATCCGTGTTCACATTGGAGGGGTCATAGAATCCTTGCAAACTTGCCACCACGGTCTGCCTGTCGTGTTCCTGCTT
>JAZLLX010000144.1:0-3404 GCA_045598345.1 Acidaminococcaceae bacterium
TCATACCTCCTCCATAGTCCATAATATTTATATCTTTAGCCAAACCTGTCAGCGGCATCACCACAAACAACAACGCCGCCAAAACAATTTTACTTTTCACTCTCCCACACCTTTCCTCCCACTTTGCAATGAATAATTATGGTCAATTTTCGCTTTGCGAAAATTCCCGATTATAACCGCAAAGACCGCATAATGCGAACTCTTGTGCCCCCTTAGAGGGGGCTGGCAGTTGCGTAGCAACTGACTGAGGGTGGCGATTAAAGCGGTACTTTCGCTATGCAGTCGCCACCCCACCACCGATAGAAGTTGTAAGTTATAAGTTAAAAATTAAAAATTATTGTAATATGTTTCTGTGATTATATAGCAGGTTACAGGAACATGAGTAGCCCCCGCCCTTGCGGGGGCTGGCGCCTAAAGGAACATAGAAAGGCGACTGGGGGTGCGGATTACGCAGAGAACTTGTCACTGCCTAATCGCTCCCTCCACCGACCACTTAAAAACTGAGTCGGTCCCCCTCCCTCAAAAGAGGGAGGTACTCTCAATACCAACTTTCCTGCTATAATCACCGGAACACTTTACCACAACTTTAAGTTTTAAGTTTTTATCTTTCCATTAGCTACAGCGTAATTGCTCACCCCACCACCGTCTTTCTATGTTCCTTTAGACGGTCCCCCGCCCCTTTAGGTGCGGACGAGGGTTCGCAAAACCCCGCATACCCGAAACCCAAAATATAATCACAGGAACATTTTACCATATTTGTTCTTTGCTCTTTGATTATTTGGTCTTTATTATTATGTACTTTTCCCCACACCCCAGCCCCTCTCCCCAAGGAGAGGGTAACTATCGCACTCTGCCAACTTCCCTGCTATAATCACAGGAACATTTTACCACAACTTTAAGTTTTAAGATTTTATCTTTTAACTTAAAAAAAATCCGCCTTTCGGCGGACTTTTTTTTAGAAATTATAGAACACCCTTGCCATTCCGTCCCATCCTTTTCTCTTGCCCACATAGGCATTCGCTCCAAGTCCTACTACCCACTTGGAATCATCGTCCCAGTCAAATCCAAGTTCAAATATTCCCGTGTTCCCTTTCATACTTGGTGCCGGCGCTTCGCCCATGCCCCTGATGGTTGCCTTCGCTTCACCGTTAAACTCATGTTCCCAAGCCGCACCTATATAGGGTTTGAAGCCCGTTTCACGCTGGCCGAAGGTATATCTCACACCTGTACGAACTCTGTGGCTCTTCACGCTTTCAAAGTGATAATCAGTTCCATCTTTAAGTGTTGCGTCACAAGCCCCCACATGTCCGTAAGCATATCTCAAATAGGTGTCCAGTTTGTTGTTGCCTTTTTTGTAAATTTTGCCGAAGCCCACCATCGCCCCGTAATACTTGCTGTCCGTTTCATAGCCGCCCAGTTCGCTTTCGCTCCACTCTGTTTCCTGCTTGCCGTAGCGGACATTGCCCTCAAAATAGGTGTTGTTTTCTAACTGGTGGCGTATCATAATCCCCACGCCCTTGTTCTCGGCATTGCCGTCACCGTGTACATTGCCGTTATAGGTGTCAAAATCCCCTTTGCCGTATTCAAAGAATAAGCCATAAGTTGTGGCATTGCCGTTATCCCATTTTTTTGTTGTTCCTGCACCCACAATAACGCCCCAACCGTCCACATCCACATGGCTTCCGGTTTTGTATTTGCTGCTGCCTGCACTCATAGCGCCAAAGGTATCTGTTCCGCCGGCGGTATTGGCAACCAAACTGCTCATACCCTCGCCGCTTGCCAAATCCGCACTGGCATTCACCATAGCCGCAGCCACCGCCATACCTTCAACTGGCGCTTTTTCTTTGTCATAGTTGCGTGCGGGGGGAGGAGGCGGTGGTGGTGGTGGAGGCGTTGCCGTAACTGTAAATATTATATTATTGCCATCCAAAGTTATCGTTCCTTCTGCACCGGTAATAGTCCCCGCTGTCCAAATTCCTTCCGGTGAATTAGTGGAATCTATCAAAGTAATAATCTCACCACCGTTCAGCGTTGCAGCCGAGGCATCAACATTGATAGTGGTATTTGTTGTATCAAATTTCATAGTTGTCGTTTTCAACATTGTTTGCCCGTCAGTAATATCGCTGGGCAAAGTGAAATTCATAATTTGGAAATATTTAACTTCATTCGCCCTGCCACCCATCTTAATTTTCAAATTCAATGTATTGCCTGTACTTGTGCCAGTTGAAGTTATATATCCGCCATAAAGTTTGAAACCGTCAGTATTAAAAGTACCGCCTGCTATATCCACTATATTCCCTGAAGCGGTCTTGTTTCCTTCTGCATTTCCTCCATAAATAGTAACCTTGCCAAAAGTACCGGCAGTGGCAGTAATTTCAACTGTATTACCGTTTACTTCATCAGGACTCGTAAAATTAATGTATGAAGTACTCCCATTGCCGCCATAAATTTTAATACCGTCAGCAGTGAACTCACCGCCCGTAATTTTCACCCCATTACCGGAAACAGTACCACTACCACTACAAGAACCACCGTAAAAAGTAAAGTTCTTATCAAAAGTTCCGCCCTTAATGTTCACCCAATTGCCAGAAACAGGACAACCACTTCCTTGACCTCCGAAAAAACCAATGTACTCTCTAAATTTGCCACTGTTGATTTCTAATGTGTTGCCGGTAACTTCTGTAACATTTTCTAATCCATAACCTGCATAAATATTACTTAAAGTACTAAGGGCATTATAATCGACATTTGCAATGGTCAATTTATTATTTGTTATCGCACTATCTCTACTAAACCCTGCAAAAATCAGTTTAACACCACTATAACTGACACTGTCATAATTTCCGTTGGCATTCAATTCAAGATTTGCATCCGAAGCACGGGCATTGGGCATGCTTGTTGGGAAAGTAGTATCACCACTCTGTGAAGCACCTTTCCATCCATTTGCATTATCTGAATCCCCATACCACACACTATAAGCCAACCCCTGACCCATACACAGCATATTCCCCGCCAGCACCGCCAGCATAACCTTTTTCTTCAAATTAATTTCCATTTTAATTTCTCCTTACATAAATAAATGTTTTTTAATTCAATTTTAATTAACATTATACCCCCCCCCTATGCACTTTGGCAAGAGAAATGTTTATTATTTTTTTACCGAACACCAAAGCAAAACACTATTACGAAAAGCAAATTCCATCGCAAAAACGCAATTCCATCGCCAAAACCCCTAAAATTACAACACTTATTCAATACATTTCAAAATTTTAGGTGTTTTGGCGATGGAATTGCGTTTTTGCGATGGGATTTGCTTTTCGTGAAAGGGTTTGGCTTTGGTGTTCGGTAAAAAAATAATAAACATTTCTCTTGCCAAAGTGCATAGGGGGGGGGTATAATGTTAA
>JAZLLX010000145.1:0-2901 GCA_045598345.1 Acidaminococcaceae bacterium
ATCAAACCCACTGACGGTATGGGGGAAATGAAGGACGATATGAGCGGTGCTGCGGATGTTTTGGCAACCATTAGGGCAGTGGCTCAATTAAAGTTAAAAGTAAACCTTATGGTAGTATTGGCATGTGCGGAAAATATGCCCGGCGGCAATGCCCAAAGACCCGGTGATATTGTGAAAGCCGCCAACGGGAAAACCATTGAAGTAATCACAACGGATGCGGAAGGCAGAATGGTGCTGGCGGATGCGGTGTGGTATGCCTGTGAATTAGGGGCAACCAAAGTTGTGGATATTGCAACTTTGACAGGTGCGGCTATTATTGCTCTTGGAAGGGAAACTGCCGCTATTGTGGCAAACGATGAGGAACTGGCGCAAAAGGTTATTGACGCAGGCAAGGCGGTTGGTGAATCTTACTGGCAATTACCCACTTTTGAAGAATATCACGAACTTATCAAGAGTCCGGTGGCAGATTTGAAAAACAGTGGCGGACGCAGTGGTGGAACAATTACTGGCGGTTTGTTTATTGGTGAATTTATCAAAAAGGGTGTAAAATGGGCTCACTTGGATATTGGCGGCACCAGTTTTACGGACAGAACACATGGATTTAAGCCGCAGGGTGGCAGTGCATTCGGGGTTATGACACTGATTAAACTGGGAGAAAATTAATGCCTTTGGAAATAGTTGCTTTCGTGGGACCCAGCGGTACGGGCAAAAGTCACCGTGCCATCAGCGTTGCCTATCAAAATAAATGTGACGGTATTATTGATGACGGGCTTTTGATAAAAGGCACGAAGATTTTAGCAGGTTCATCCGCAAAGAATGAGGATAACAAAATACAGGCCGTAAAACGGGCAATTTTTGTGGATGATGCTCATGCCAATGAGGTGCGTTTTGCTTTGCAGAACAGCGGCATTAACCGGCTTTTGGTGATTGCCACCAGCGACCACATGATTGAGCGTATCCGTGAAAAACTCTCTTTACCGACTCCTGTTAAAACGGTCTATATTAACGAAATAGCAACCAAATCAGAAATCAAACATGCAAAATATTCCCGGATGCAGGAGGGGAAACACATTGTGCCCGTGCCGTCCGTGGAATTAAAACCCCATTTCACCGGTTATTTTGCGGATTTGCCTTACAATATCTTTTCCAATGACAAAAAAGAAGGGCTTTTGGATGCCAACTGTTCCATAGTAAGACCAAACTTCAGTTTTTACGGCAAATTGCTTATTGCGGACACTGTGCTTCAGGATATTGTGAATATTGTTTTTGAAGACAACCCGGAGATTAAAAAAGTCACGGATATCCGTATCCGCCGTCGCAGTGACGGAAACAAAGGGATAACTATTTTGGTGGAAGTGATCATTTTTTATGGCAGCAAAATTCGGGATGTAATACACGATTTTCAAAATAAAATCAAAACTTATGCCGAGTTCATGACCGGCCTGCAGGTTTTGAATGTGAATGTATCAGTGAGAAATTTGGCAATGAGGGGGAAGTAGGGTTCAGGCGTGAGGATAAAGGATAAAGGAATTAGGAATCAGGATATAGGGGGAAATAATGCGGAATGCGTAATTCGCAATGCGTAATTATGATAAAAAGTTCCGGTGATTAGATTTGGGAAAGTCAGCAGAGTGCGAAAGTAACCATCTCCTTGGGGAGAGGGGCAGGGGTGTGGGGAAACATAGGATTACGCTGTCGCTAATGAAAAGATAAAAACTTAAAACTTAAAGTTATGGTAATATGTTCCGGTGATTAGAGCAGGAAAGTTGGCAGAGTGCGGAAGTTTTCCCTCTTCTTGAAGAGGGGGAACCGTTTTTAGGAACATAGAAGAACGGTGGGTGTTTTGGTCTACACGGAGTGTTCATAGAGAAATCAAGAATATAAAAATCAGAAATATTGAAGACAGACCAATGACAGAGAAGGAAGTAGCGGTTTATGAATGCTTCGCATAATGCAAAAACTCTCATTTGCCACTGTGTTCCGAACCCCCTTCGCCACTTCGTGGCCCTCTTCCCCCTCTTGGGGGACGCAAGGGCGGCCACCCTTTTCAGGAAGAGGGAAAATAAGTCGGCAGAGTGCGAACTTTGAAATTTTTTTTTGCAACCTACTTTTTGATGTTTTTTGGACTCCTATTATATATAGGGGAAATATAATGCGTAATTCGCAATGCGTAATTATGGTAAAAAGTTCCGGTGATTATAATTTGGGTTTCGGGTGTGCGGGGTTTTGCGAACCCTCGTCCGCACCTAAAGGGGCGGGGGACCGTCTAAAGGAACATAGAAGGACGGTGGTGGGGTGAGCAATTAGGTTGTTGCTAATGAAAAGATAAAAACTTAAAGCTTAAAGTTTATGAATGCTTCGCATAATGCAAAAACTCCCACCGCAAGCGGTCCCCCCTCTTTAAGAAAGAGGGAAAGAAGTTCGCATTGTGCGGACTTTTTTTATTCTAATCACAGGAACTTTTTACCATAGTTTTAAGATTTAAGTTTTTAACTTTTAACTGATTTGATGTTCCTGTGATTATAGCAGGGAAGTTGGCAGAGTGCGGGGGTTTTCCCTCTTCTTGAAGAGGGGGAACCGTTTTTAGGAACATAGAAGAACGGTGGGTGTTTTGGTCTACACGGAGTGTTCATACAGAAATCAAGAATATAAAAATCAGAAATGATGAGGGCAGACCGATGACAGAGAAGGTAGTAGCGGTTTATGAATGCTTCGCATAAACAAAAACACCCGTCTGCCCCTGTGTTCCCAACCCCCTTCGCCACTTCGTGGCCCTCTTCCCCCTCTTGGGGGACGCAAGGGCGGCCACCCTTTTCAAGAAGAGGGAAAATAAGTCGGCAGAGTGCGAACTTTGAAAAATATTTTTTTTTGCAACCTACTTTTTGTTGGTTTCGGGACTCC
>JAZLLX010000146.1:0-6063 GCA_045598345.1 Acidaminococcaceae bacterium
AGTTAGAAGTTGTAAGTTAGAAGTTATAAATTAAAGGTAAGATGTTCCTGTGATTATAAATAGGGATTAGGGTTTAGAGGTTAGGGAAGGTAAGATGTTCCGGTGATTATAAATTACTAATTTGAGGTGTAGAGGAGAAATTGTATGAAAAAAATTTTTGCCATTGCTTGTTTGGCTATTTGCCTAAGCAGTACGGCTTTTGCCGCATTTAATTTGAGCGGTGATGAACTTGATTTTGATATGGAAAGCAATCTTGGGGTTGCGAAGGGAAATGTAATTCTTGAACAGGACGGGGCAAGGGCCACAGGCGATTATGCCCAGTTCAATAATAAGACCCGGACGGGTTACTTGCAAGGGAATGTGGTGGCGGATAAGGACGGTTATCATATAACCGCGGACACTATGACTGTGCATAGTGATGACCACACCAGTGCCAGTGGTAATGCTGTGCTGACCAAGGATGGAAGAAAACTGGAGTCCAATTTGATTAACTATTACAAGTCCTCACAAATCATGACTGCCAGCAACGGCAGGTCAACTTTGACGGATACGGACGGCAGTACGGTACAGGCGGATAATATTGAATTTGATAATCTAAAAAAAGTGGCAACTGCTACAGGCGGGGTTAAAATAAAATCCGATGTGAAGAATCTGACCGCATCTGCGGATAAAGCAATTTACCGTACGGACGGAAACACGGAAAAAAATTATTTGGAACTGGTTGGCAATGCCACCGCAACGCAAGACGGCAATACCGTGCGTGGCAACAGATTGAAATTAAATAATGCCAGGGTTGCAAGTGCTGACGGCAGGGTGTCCATTGATTTCATACCGAAGGAACAAAAAGCGGCAGCGGCACCGGCAACAGAAGAAAATAAACCAGCAGCGGATAAACCCTTCCGCAGAGTGAGGGCTTATCCTGATGCACCGGAGGAAGCATGATTATTGAAACCCATGATTTGATAAAAATATATGGTGAACGCACTGTTGTAAATAATGTGAACATTAAAGTGCAACAGGGGGAAATAGTAGGACTTTTAGGCCCTAACGGGGCAGGCAAAACCACCACATTCTATATGATAGTGGGTATTGAACATCCCAATGCGGGCTCCGTAACATTGGACGGCAAAGACATTACCCCCATGCCCATGTACGAACGGGCAAGAGCGGGCATCGGTTACTTGCCCCAGGAAGCCAGCATCTTCAGTAAGATGTCCGTGGAAAACAATTTGTTTGCGGTGCTGGAAACCAACACAGCATCTTCACGGCAGAGAAAAGAAAAAGTGGATGCCCTGTTGGACGAATTCCGTTTGCAGCACGTGCGTAAATCCATGGGCAGTGCTTTGAGCGGTGGTGAAAGACGGCGGGTGGAAATTGCCAGAGCCCTTGCCAGCGACCCGGCATTTATTTTGCTTGATGAACCCTTTGCCGGCATTGACCCCATTGCGGTGGCGGATATTCAGGGCATGATTGCCCATTTGGCAAAAAGAGGTATCGGCATATTGATTACCGACCATAATGTACGGGAAACATTGAGCATTGTTGACAGAGCATACATCCTTTCCGAAGGAACGATTTTAACAGAAGGCGACAGTGAACACATTGCCAATGACCCGCAGGCCCGCAAATATTATTTGGGCGATAAATTTTCCATGTAGGAGGACAATATGAAACTTCGACTCCTTGACAGATATGTATTAAAAGAATTACTTTTGCCGTTCCTTTTTGGCGTGGCGGCATTCAGTTGCATTTTCGTTGCCAGCACCATGCTTTTCCGCATTACCAAGTTCGTTACCCAATACGGTGCCAGCATAGACAGTGTGGCAAGAATGTTCTTTTACAGTTTGCCGGAAGTAATTAACTATACTTTCCCCATGAGTATGCTTTTGGCGGCACTGATGGCCTTTGGCAAATTAAGCGGCTCTTCAGAAATTGTTGCCATGAAAGCCAGCGGCATTTCTTATCATCGCATTGTAGCCCCAGTTTTAGTTGTGGGCTTTTTGGTAAGTATGTTCAGCGTGATTTGGGCGGAAAAAGTTGTGCCGGCGGCCAAGATGCAATGCAGTTACATTATTGATTATGAAATTAAGCATAACACAAAACCCCGTGGCAGCAATAATGTGGTGATTCCTGCTTTGAGCGGCAAAACCAAGCGTATTACCTATGCTCGGGAGTTTGACAATAATAAAAGCAAACTCTATGATGTAACCATAACGGAATATGAAAACGGCAAAATCGTCCGGGTGCAGACCAGCAACGAAGCAACCTATGATGAAGGCGCTTGGCGGGTTGGCGAGGGAGATATCTTCAGCATTAACGACAAAGACGGAGTTACCAGCCATGTGCATTTCCATGAACAGGTTATTCCTATTGATATCAGTCCCAAGCAGTTGAATTGGGAAAATAAGGATTTGGAGGAAATGACCATTCGTGAATTGCGTGAATATATTGCTATTTTGGAAAAGCAGGACAAAGGAACGCACAAACAATGGTGCGAAATTTGGATGAGGATAAACATTCCTTTGGCAAGTTTCTTCTTTGCCATGATTGGAGCGGCCCTCGGTACGCAAAAGCAGCGTACTTCCAGCAGTATCGGTTTGGGAATTTCTGTTATTGTTATTTTTATTTATTATGCAATTATGACGTTCACCACAGGTTTGGCAAAGGGCGGAGTGATGAACCCCTTCTTTGCTTGTATGCTGCCCAACCTGACTTGCTTATGTGTGGGCACTTATCTGATGAAAAAGAAGAACACCTAAAATGGAAGAAATCAGTTCAGTCGGCATCAGGTTAATAGTGATTTTGGCATTGATGGGCGGAGTTATCGCCCTTATTGCGGATATTTTGGGCAAGCGTATCGGCAAGGCCCATATCCGTCTTTTTGGTCTGCGTCCAAGGATAAATGCCAGAATTATGACCGTGTTGAGCGGCATGCTGATTTCCGTACTTTCCATTGCGGTGGTGGCAATGACTTCCCAAAGCGCCAGAATAGCCCTTTTCGGTATGGAAAGGTTATCTAAGGAAATTGAACTTTTGGAAAAGGAAAGGGACCTGGCTTCTACCGCTTTGCAACAGGCCAAGGAGCGGGTACAGGTTGCCAACGAACAGATAAAGACCGCTAATGAAAATGTGGCAACGGTGAAAAAAGAAATGGCGTCTGCAAAAAAGGAAATGGCGGAACTGCAGAAGACGAAAAACCAGCTGGCGGGGGAAATTACCAAACTGGAGAAAAATGAAACCATCCTGAAAGACAGCATCACCGCCATGCGTGAGGGCGAACTGTTCCTGAGGGGCGGGGAAGTTGTCTATGCCAATGTTATGCGTGGCAACCTGACTCATGAGGAAAATATGGTGCAACTGGACTGGCTGCTGCGGACCGCCAATAATACTTTGTTACAACGGCTGGGCATCATTTCCCAGGAAATTGAAACCCAGCAGGTTCCCCAGGCCATCGTCTTTAAGCAGGAAACTTTGGATAAGGCACTGGCAGAACTGGACAGGGCGAAGGGTGACAAATATTTTAGAATCCGTGCCTTGACCAATGTAATGGTGGGAGAAGTGAGCCACTGCTATATTGAGTCCTTTGACAACAAACTGATTTATGCCCATGGGACGGTAATTTGCCGTGAGGAATATAATTTGCCCAAGGAAGTAAAAAATGGGGAAGGGGTCATTATGGATTTCCTCCGCAATGTGAACAGGGTTAGCGTGGAACGGGGGGTTGTGCCAGACCCGTTGACAGGTAATGTGGGTGGCATAGGCGCTGAAGGGGTTTTGAATGTGACCAACCAACTGCGGAAAGCGGGACGGCATTTTGTGGTGGAGGCCAAGGCGGACGGGGATATTTATACCTCAGGCCCGGTACGTCTGACTTTTAATGTGGCGAAGATTTTGGAAGAATAAAATTATGAAAAAATTATTTTTGCTGATTGTAATATGTTTTTTGTCATTTAATATGGCTTTGGCAAAGGAAAAAATTATCCCCTGTGCCGCCAATTATACTCTGGCAATCCTGCCAATAGTGGACATGAGCGGATTGGAACAGAGAATGGTGGAAGCGGTGAGCAATGCGGTGGAGGATGAATTAGAGAAAAAATATCCCCCGAAGAAAACCAAAGTCCGCTTTGTGGCGGCGGATGCCATCAATCAAGTTTTGGCAACCCGCCCTTTTGAAAATGCGGAAGCGCCAACATTGGAAGAATTGGTTAATGTGGGACGGCTTTTGGGGGCGGACAGGGTAATGTTCATCAGTATGATGGCATCCAGCGACAAGGAAAGCGGTTTTATGGTGATTGTGGGCTCCGGCACAATCCGTGCCAATGTGATGATGAAACACAAGTTTGTGGATGTGAACAATGCCAAGTATATTTATAACAGCAATACCCAGGCGAAAGGGGCATCTAACTCGGTGAATTTTTGGCGGATAGGTTCTCCGTCAAAAATACGGGCGATAAAGAAAGGCGTGGCAAACGCCATGCGGGAATTCCTTACAAGTTTTGACCAGGGGATGGAAGTGGGGGAAAAAGAGTTGGCAGGAATGTAACAAAAAAGCGGCGAAACCGCTTTTTTTGTTTAGTTAAAAGATAAAATCTTAAAACTTAAAGTTGTGATAAAATGTTCCTGTGATTATAGCAGAGAAGGTTGGCAGAGTGCGAAGTTTTTCCGCCCCAGGCGTGGGGCGGGGGACCGGCGACAGTTTTTCGGTGGCTGGTGGTAGGGTCGCTCGTTTGTAGTTAGAAGTTGTAAGTTAGAAGTTATAAATTTCGGTAATATGTTCCTGTGATTAGAGCAGAAAGGATGGCAGGGTTTGTAGGGGGACGGGTTCTTGCGGTAGGCAAGGTTCCGCACCCAGGCAAAGCGTGGCTTTGCACAATGTCGGTAGGTAGTGACAAGTTTTCTGCGTAATCCGCACCCCCAGTCGCCCACCGAATAAACTTATCGGCGACAGCCCCCGCAAAGGCGGGGGCTACTCATGTTCCTGTAATTAGTTGTCAGGCGTCAAGTTTTGGAAAAGTCAGCATCAGGCGGACTTTTTTTATTTTAATCACAGGAACATATTACATTCATTGTGAATTGTGCATTGTGAATTTTTAATTCCTTTTGAAAAAGAACTAAAATAGTGCTATAATAAATAAAAAACATTTGGAGGTGGAAGATGAAAAAATCTATTTTGGCTGCAGCGGTGGCTTTGATGCTTGGAGTTTCGGCTGCGGATGCTTTGGCAGCGAAGTACACTGAACCGAAGCGGTTGGACAAATATCTGTATGAAATGACTTATACGGATTTTGATTATGCGGAATATCAGGCAGCGATTAAAAAGGTTATAAATATGCCCAAATTTGCTTGTTCCGGCGCACATAACGGCAATTATTTCGGCAGGAATTTTGACTTTTTTTATAATGACCTGCCCCAGTATGTAATTCATGTACCCAAAGCAAAAGGCCGTTTTGCCAGCATGGGTTTGGCATATTGCTTTGGTATGAAGTTAGAAAAGGATATGACCGAAGAGGAATGGCAAATGTTGCCATGGTCAATGTTGGACGGCGTTAACGAAAAAGGTGTTGGCTGCAGCATCAATGTTTGCCCTGTGGCTGATTTGCAGTCCTATATGCCGGATGAGGGTACAAACCCCGGTAAAGAGGAAGTGGATATTGCCACCGTGGTCCGCTTTGTTCTGGACAGGGCAAAATCCGCCAAGCACGCTGTGGAACTTTTGCAAAATGCCAATGTGGTTGACAATTTTGTAAAAAATCCTTTGTTCAAAGACAGTGGCTTCAGTTTGCACGTGATGATTTGCGATACCAAGAACAACTATGTTGTGGAGATTTGGGACGGTAAGGTGCAATCTGTGGAAGATAATGTTATGACCAATTTCTTTAATACACTTTATCCGAAATATACTCCCCATGCTTCAGGTGTGGAACGCTATGCCACTCTCAAAGAAAACCACGCTCTTGGCGGCAAGAGCATGGAGGGTATGAAAGAACTGATGCGGAAAGCAACCTTCAGCTTCGCTTATAATCCTGAATATAAACCTGCAAGATATTCAGATTTCTTCTCGGG
>JAZLLX010000147.1:0-6902 GCA_045598345.1 Acidaminococcaceae bacterium
TATACAGAGAACGGCATACGGTTTTAAGAACATAAACAATCTGTTTGCAATGATAATGTTGCAATGTGGAAACTATGATATAACGTTGCCAGGCAGATAATTTCAGATGTTTTTACCCACACATTCTGATGATGAGCCTTAAAAAATGAAAAAATCGTGAAAAGTGATTTTCAAAATGACGACATTCTATATCAAAATAACGTCATTTTAGAAATGAAATTTTGCTGTTTTGAATGAAAAATTTTTTCCGACTCTAATCGTAAAGAACTTCTTTCAAATTCTTTTCTCTCTGCTCTTTACTTTCATCACTGAACTAACTCGTCAGAAAAACGCAATTAAAAGCGTGAAAAGTGATTTTCAATCTGTCAACAGATTTACCAAATATGTTGACAGATTAAAAATAAGATTTTGCTGTTCCAAAAGCTTTTTAACGCTGAGTGAAAAGCAAAATAAAGATTGAAATAAAAAAGTCCGCTGAATGCGAACTGTTTTTTTCTTCTCTCGTATTTTACAATCTATTTGAAGTTTGGGTTATAATGCAAAAACTCCCACCGCAAGCGGTCTCCCCCTCTTTAGAAAAGAGGGCAAGAGTTCTCGCTATGCCAACTTGCCTGCTATAATCATAGGAACATATTACCATAATTTTTCATTTTTAATTTATAACTTATAACTTTTTCAGCGACTGGGGGGCGAATTACGCAGAAAACTTGTCACTGCAAAATCGCTCACCCCGCCGGTCCACGTTCCAGTATCGGCCCTCCCATCCCAAAAGGAAGGGGTAATTCCATCTAATCACAGGAACATTTTACCTTTAATTTATAACTTCTAACTATAAGCGAGCGACCCCACCACCAGCCACCGAAAAACTGTCGCTGGTCCCCCGCCCCACGCCTGTGGCGGAAAAAATTCTCATTATGCAAACTTTCCTGATTTCTGAATCCTTTATTTTAATTAGAAAACCCACAGAGCGGCAACTCTGTGGGTTTTCGATTTTTGTGAATTCCATACACTTGTCATCACCACATTAACAAGTGTTTTAATTATAAAACTCGTTTCTCGTTTTGTCAATAATTTTTTAATCAGAATAATGGCAAAGGGTTTAAGGGAACATCTTACCATAACTTTAAGTTTTAAGTTTTTATCTCTTCATTAGCGACAGCGTAATTGCTCACCCCACCACCGTCTTTCTGTGTTCCTTTAGACGGTCCCCCGCCCCTTTATGGGCGGACGAGAGTTTGCAAAACCCCGCACGTCTGAAACCCAAAATATAATCACAGGAACATTTTACTATCATTCTTAATTCTGCATTCTGAATTCTTAATTAGATTACGCATTGCGAATTCCGCATTACGCATTATATTATCCCCTAAATCCTGATTCCTAATTCCTTTACCCTCTAACCTGACACTTCAGTGCAAAAAAACATAATAAATAATCAACGCAATAATCCCAGGTATGCCAAAGATTCCTGCCACCAGTGCGGTGATGATATTCACCGGCAGGGAGAAATTGACAAATGTCCCCACCCAGTTCACTGCCAAAAGCATGACACAGCCAATGATGCCGTTAATGACAAATTTGAAAGGCACGCTGATAAGTTTATAAATTACCACAATGGCAATAACACCCACAATAATCCATGTGTATTCCCCGAACTCGACCGCCGCCTGACTGTTGCCGGTCAAATTGCCTATGAAATTCATAATGCTGTCTAACATATTCTTCTCCTGTTCTCCACCGCCTGTGCCAGGGTCAGTTCATCCGCAAACTCCAAATCTCCGCCCATGGGCAATCCCTGGGCAATGCGGCTCACTTTAATTCCCGTGGGTTTCAAAAGTTGTACAAGATAGGAAGCGGTCGCCTCCCCCTCCACATCGGAATTGGTGGCGATAATCACTTCCTCCGCCTCTTCCGTTTCCAGCCGCTGAAACAACTCTTTCAAACGCAACTTGTCGGGACCGATGCCGTCCAAAGGGGACAGCACCCCGTGCAACACATGGTAGAGCCCTTTGTAACCCTGACTGCGTTCCATAGCCGTCACATCCGGCGGCTGCTCCACCACGCAAATCATGCTCCTGTCCCGCTTCACATCATTGCAGATTTCACAATATTCATCCGCTGTTAAATTATAACACCGCTTGCAAAGATGCACATCCCTTTTTGCCACCAAAATGGCATCCGCCAGCCGTTCCACTTCTTCCATAGGCATATCAATAATTTTGTACGCCAGACGCATGGCGCTTTTGGAACCCAAACCGGGCAAACGCCGGAGCCGATCATGCAAATTTGCCAAAGGCCTGATAATTTTTCCCATGCTTACATTCCGGGAAGTTTGATGCCCCCGGTAATCTTTGCCATTTCCTTTTCCGCCATTTCGTCAATCTGACGCATACCTTCGTTGACCGCACTGACAATCAGATCCTGCAACATTTCCATATCCTCTGTATCAACTGCCGCCGGGTCAATCTTGATGCTTGCCAATTCCTTTTTGCCGGTTACGGTAACAGCCACCGCCCCGCCCCCAACGCTCACATCAAGAGTCCTCTTTTTCAAGTCCTCCTGCAAAGCGGTCATATCACTTTGCATTTTTTGGATTTTTTTCATCATGCCGGCCATGTTGCCCATGCCGCCCATTCCGTTAAACATTTTCTATTCCTCCTTTATTGTTCCCCCGAAAGCCGCCAGCGCTTTTTGCACCGCATCCGGCTGGGGTTTTTCTATTGTGGGTATATTTTGTTCTTTTGCCACAGGTGCTGCCTGCTCCGCCCTTGGGGCCGCAGGTACTGACCCGTCAAACTCTTTTACAAATTTACATTTTACCTTGACCCTTTGCATAGCCAAAATGGTTTCTTCCAAAATCTTGCGGTAGTCCTCCTTGTCCAGACGGTCGCAAATGAACTGGTTGCCCGGAACCAGGACAATGAGTTCGTCACCGTTCAAAGCCACCCCCTTACCGTTTCTGGCACAACTGCTGACAGATTTTTTTCCGTCCTGCTGGGACAAATAGTCCACCGCTTCACTCCAGTAGCGGGCGGCCTCCGCCGCATTGTCCGACTTCACCTGGGCCACAGTTTTCGCCACTTCCACATAGGCCACATCTTCCCTGTCTGCCACCGGCCTTGGTGTGAAACTGGGTTTTGCCGGAGCCGGTCTTGGTTCTGCCGCCCTTGCGGCAGGTTTTGCCGGGTGGGGCATTACTCTTGGGGCGGGAATTTCTGCCTCCGTGGGCGGAACGTCCTCATCATCATATTGCACCGCCGCCACAACTTTTTGCTTGGCACACAAATGTAAAATTGACAGTTCCAAAAATATTCTTGGCCGCAAACTCTGTTTGATATTTGCCAAACTCAACGCAATATATTCTGTCGCCGCCATAATCCGCTCATTATCAAAATATTTGGCATTGTCCGCCAAATGTTCTTTGTCGTCAACCAAATAGATTTCTTCGTAATCAGGGATGGTCTGGAACAGCATCAAGGCACGGAGATATTCCGCCAGTTCGGACAAAATCCTGTTCACTTCCTTGCCCTGCATCAAAAGGGTATGGCTCATTTCAATGGCTTTGGCGCCGTTCTTCTGCCCGATAACCGCCACCAAATCCCGCATGGCTTCCCTGCCCACAATGCCCAATGTGTCTTTTACGGAATCAGTCGTTACCCTTGGACTCATAACCGCACACTGGTCCAACAAACTCAAAGCATCCCGCATGCCGCCTTCCGCCTCAATGGCAATCAGCCGCAGGGCCTCTTCATCCGCCACAATATCACTTTTCTTTGCCACATCCCCCAAATGTTTGGTGATTTCTTCCACCGTCACCCGGTGAAAATCAAACCGCTGGCAACGGGAATGGATGGTGGGCAAAACCTTTTGGGGGTCGGTGGTCGCCAAAATGAACACCACATTTTCCGGCGGTTCTTCCAATGTCTTCAAAAGGGCATTGGATGCCTCCGTGGTCAGCATGTGAACTTCGTCAATGATATAAACTTTATATCTTCCGTCCACCGGTGCGAAAGCAATCTTGTCCCGCAGTTCCTTAATGCTGTCAATACCACGGTTGGAAGCGGCATCAATTTCCAGCACATCCATACTGGTGCCTTCCGCAATGCTCTGACAGTTATGGCACTCGCCACAGGGTTTCGGCGTAGGCCCCTTGTCGCAGTTCAACGCCTTTGCCAAAATTCTTGCGGTGCTGGTCTTGCCCGTGCCACGGGGGCCGGCAAACAAATAGGCATGGGCAATATGCCCCCCCGTCAAAGCGTTCACCAAAGTTTGTTTAATTGTATCCTGACCCACCAAAGCGTCAAAATCGCTGGGACGCCACCGGCGGTACAGTGCCACATAAGCCATAAATCATTACCTCATTGTTTAATGATAATAGGTTACAAATCTGATTGCAAGAAAAAAATTTTACATCTTCACCAGTTCGTATTCTCTTGTCCCTAAGCCAATCTTTTCCGCATGGGCAAGGCAACTTCTCCATTCTGAATTGGGCCCTACAATATGGAAATGGTCATGCTCCTCTTTCGCCTTGGGATTTTTAGCATATTCCTCACTTAAAGCACTGCCGGGCAAAGCGGGAGCGGCATTCACCAAATCTGCACAGGCCTGATCCAACGCCACCGGGTCAAAACTTGCCAGCATACCAATATCATTTACAAAAGGAACATCATTCTCCGCATGGCAGTCGCAACAGGGGGAAACATCCATAATCATACTGATATGGAAACAGGGTCTGTCCTGACAAATGGCTTGGGCATATTCCGCAATCTTCTTGTTAAGATTTTCCAAACTGGCATCAAACATTGGCTCAATGGCATCCATTGGACAGTTGGCAAGACACCTGCCGCAGCCCACACATTTATTGGTATCAATACTTGCTTTACCATTGGTAACAGAAGGAGCGCCGTGGGCGCAGATAGCCACACATTTGCCGCAGCCCACACAGCGTTTTTGATTAACACTTGGCTTGCCGTCATTATGTTGTTCCATCTTGCCGGCACGGCTGCCGCCACCCATGCCAATATTTTTCAATGCACCGCCGAAGCCCGCCATTTCGTGACCTTTGAAATGACTGAGGGAAATAACAATATCCGCTTCCATCAGTGCTTTGCCGATTTTCGCTTCTTTGACAAGTTCGCCGTTCTTCACGGCTACATATTCCTCATCCGCCCCTTTGATACCGTCCGCAATCACCACATGGCAGTCACAGGTCAAAGGGTTAAACCCGTTTTCATAAGCGCTTTGAATATGGTCAAGACCGTTCTTGCGTCCGCCGATATAAAGAGTGTTGCAGTCCGTCAGGAAGGGCTTGCCGCCTAACTCTTTCACCACATCCACTACCGCCCTGGCGAAATTGGGACGGATAAAAGAAGTGTTGCCCGGCTCGCCGAAGTGCATTTTTATCGCCACAAATTTGTTCTTGAAATCAATCTTTTCAATGCCTGCTTTTTTGATTAAGTTCTTCAATTTTTGGGGCATACTGGGCCCGCCATAGGGGGTTCTGAAATCTGTAAAATAAACCTTGCTCGCCATAATTCCTCCTTAAAAACTACTCAAACAACGCCAAAAGTTGTTTCTTGCTGCAAAGCCCTTTGGTTGCATTGATGGGTTCTCCGTTCTTAAACGCAATCAAAGTGGGGACAACTTGAATTTTGAATTCATCCGCCAATTCAGGGCATTGGTCAATATCACATTTTGCCACCACTATCTTACCCTGATTTTCTTTGGCAAACTCTGCCACCGTGGGAGCCAGCATTTTGCAGGGGCCGCACCAAGTTGCGAAAAAGTCCACCAGTACGGGCAACTTTGATTCCAATACCTCTTTCTTAAAATTCTCTTTGGTAATTACAACTTCCATTTTCATACCTCCTCCATAGTCCATAATATTTATATCTTTAGCCATACCTGTCAACGGCATCACCACAAACAACAATGCCGCCAAAACAATTTTACTTTTCACTCTCCCACACCTTTCCTTGAAACCAGTAGAAATTAAAAGTTAAAAACTTAAATCTTAAAACTATGGTAATATGTTCCTGTGATTATGTAACAAGGGCAAAGGATTTAGGGAAAGTCCGCATTGTGCGAACTTTTTTCCCGCCCAGGCGTGGGCGGGGTGGATTGCCTATAGGAACATAGAAAGGCAAGACGGGGTGGGTCGCTCTCTACGACTGAAGAAATAAATTCAAACACACCCACAACTTCCCTGCTATAATCACCGGAACTCTTTACCATATTTGTTCTTTATTCTTTGTTCTTTGACATTTATTCTTATCGTACTTTCCCCACACCCCTGCCCCTCTCCCCGGGGAGAGGGTTACTTTCGCACTCTGCCAACTTTCCTGCTCTAATCACAGGAACATTTTACCATAACTTTAAGCTTTAAGTTTTTATCTTTTCATTAGCGACAGCGTAATTGCTCACCCCACCACCGTCCTTCTATGTTCCTTTAGACGGTCCCCCGCCCCTTTATGGGCGGACGAGGGTTCGCAAAACCCCGCACACCTGAAACCTAATTATATAATCACAGAAACATCTTACCATCATTCTTAATTCTGCATTCTGAATTCTTAATTAGATTACGCATTGCGAATTCCGCATTCCGCATTATATTTAATCCCTGACACCTGTAACCTGAAACCTATCTTTCTTTATAGTACAACAAACAATGACAAAACCCCTCGTAGTCCGGGTCGGCACACTGATCACGAAATTCCTTACACATACATTTGGTATCTTCCGTCCGTTCCCTGCGGCACGGACAGTAGCCCCCCGTCTGTTTCAAGCCCTCTTTAATAGTAGCAACAACACTTGCGTCAGGATTGAGTTTAATTTTCATGCTTTTTCTCCTTTTGATAATTATAACATAAAATTAAAAATAGTGTTGAAAAAGAATTTAATAT
>JAZLLX010000148.1:0-1368 GCA_045598345.1 Acidaminococcaceae bacterium
TGCCGGGGCACAAAAAAATTTGGGGCCTGCCGGTGTGGTGATTGTCATTGTGAAAAAAGATTTTTTGAAAACAGCCAACCATGATTTGCCCACTATGTTAAAATACAGTACTTTTGCGGAGAATGACTCTTTGTACAATACTCCGCCTGTGTTTGGTATTTATATGGTGAATAAAACTTTACATTGGATTAAAAGGCAGGGTGGGGTCAAGGTTTTGCAGGAACATAATCGGGAGAAGGCAAAACTGATTTATGATGTGATTGACAATTCTGACGGATTTTATATTGGCCACGCTGAAAAGCCATACCGATCTTTAATGAATATTACTTTTAATTTAGCGGATAAGGATTTGGAACAGGAGTTTGTGGCGACGGGTAAAGCCCAAGGTTTTGTTGGCATAGGCGGACACCGCTTGGTGGGCGGATGCCGAGCCAGCACTTATAATGCGGTTACCAAAGAGGCATGTGCCGCTTTGGCGGAATATATGCAGGAGTTTAAAAGAAATCACAAATAGGAAAGGGAGAATGAAAAAATGGCGTTTAAGGTTTTTGTTTCCAACGATATTAGCGAAAAAGGTATCGCTTTATTGAAAGAAAAATTTGATGTGGATGTGAGCCCAAATTTAAAAGATGAGGAATTGCTTAAAGTAATTGACAAGTATGATGCGATTGTCACCCGCAGTCAGATGAGGTTTACCAAAGAGATTATCAATGCCGCAACCAAATTAAAGGTTATTGGCAGGGCGGGTGTAGGCGTGGATAACATTGATGTGCCTGCCGCCACTGCAAAGGGTGTGATGGTTATCAATGCGCCGGAGGGCAATACTTTGGCGGCAACTGAGCATACAATTGCCATGATTATGGCAATGACAAGGCATATTCCCCAGGCACATCAAAGTTTGCAGGAAGGCAAATGGGACAGAAAAAGTTTTGACGGGATTCAGGTTGCCGGCAAAACCTTGGGTATTATTGGTGTAGGGCGGATTGGCAGTCGGGTGGCGTTGCGTATGCAGGCCATGGAAATGACCACCATCGGTTATGACCCATACATTACCAAAGAACGGGGCAAGCAGTTGAATGTGGAGTTGGTGGATACTTTGGACGAATTGTTACGCCGTAGTGATTACATTACTATTCACACACCATTGACAGATGAAACACGGAACATGATTTGTGCTGAAACCATTGCCAAGATGAAGGACGGGGTGCGGATTGCCAATATTGCCCGGGGCGGATGTATGGATCATCAGGCAGTAGCGGATGCTATTAAATCGGGTAAAGTGGCAGGTTGCTGCTGTGATGTTTATAAGGAAGAACCTTTGGCAAACAATCCGTTTAAAGGGCTGTTTCAGGTGGTGCAAACGCCTCA